>JAICVE010000335.1 GCA_025935475.1 Nitrospira sp.
CGGAGGAGCCATGTGGTTATGAATACGTACGAGATAACGCGCCGCCGGTTCTTGCAGATTGCAGGGGCCGGGATGGCAGGTGCAGCGCTCGCTGGATGCACATCTGGAGAACAGGCAGTCACTCCGACGCCCGCCTCGAATGTCCCAACGCCGTCGGCCACATTCACGGAGCCGACACGCAAGCTATCCGGGGACCTCAAGATCCTGCTGTGGAGCCACTTCGTGCCCGCGGCCGATCAGTGGTTTGACCCGTTCGTGCAGGAGTGGGGGAAGCGGGTCGGTGTCAACGTCACGGTTGACCACATCAACCAGGCCGAGATCCCGGCCCGCACCGCGGCTGAGATCCAAGCCAAGCAGGGCCACGACCTCATTCAGTACATCGCCACCTTCTCGCAGTTCGAGCCGAGCGTTGTCGACTTGAAGGACGTTGTGCAAGAGGCCGAGAAGCGGCACGGCAAGATGCTCGATGTTGTTCGGAAATCGAGCTTCAATCCGAACACCAACAAGTACTACGCGTACGCGCCCGCCTGGGCGCCCGATCCCGGTGACTACCGAAAGAGCATGTGGGAGAAGGTCGGCCTGCCCCAGGGGCCGTCGACGTGGGACGAGCTACTCACGGGTGGCGCAGAGATCAAGAAGTCCCAAGGCGTTCAGATGGGCATCGGGATGTCTCAGGAGATCGACTCCAATATGGCTGGGCGTGCCCTGTTGTGGTCGTTCGGCGGCTCGATTCAAGATGAGAACGAGAAGGTCGTCATCAACTCGCCGGAGACCATTGCGGCTGTCGAGTTCATGACAAGGCTCTACAAGGAGTCGATGACGCCTGAGGTGTTCTCCTGGAATGCCGCGTCCAACAACCAGGGCCTCGTCGCCGGACAGATGTCGTACATCCTGAACTCCATTTCGGCATGGCGTACGGCACAAAGTGAGAACCCATCAGTGGCCGACGACATCTCCTTCGTCAAGGCGCTGCAGGGTCCGAAGGCCGCGCTCGTTGCGCAACATGTCATGTACAACTGGATCGTCCCGTCGTTCTCTCCCAACGTTGATGCGGCAAAGGAATTCCTCCTTCATTACACAGCGAACCTTCCGTCGGTGACCTACCAATCGAAGCTTTACGACTTCCCGGCGTTCCCTGATGCGGTGCCGGAGCTCGACGGCTGGCTGGACAAGGATCCGTTCGGCGCCAACCCGCCAGACAAGCTCGCCGTGCTCAAGGATTCCCTTGACTGGTGTACCAACATCGGCCATCCCGGACCGGCCAGTCCGGCCATCGGTGAAGTGTTGTACACGTTCGTCATTCCCAACATGTATGCCAAGGCAGCGCGCGGAGAGCTCTCCCCGCAGCAATCCGTTGCGGAAGCCGAGAAACAAATCAACGGCATATTCCAGAACTGGCGTTCCCGCGGACTCGTCGCCGGATAGCCGGTACATCGCGGAGGAAGCACAGTGGCAGTCGTCGAGGTACGCAATCTCACGAAGCAGTTCGACGGCGGGCGCGGTCACGGCCATGTCCGCGCAATCGATGGCATCAACCTAGCGACGCGTGAAGGCGAATACCTCGTGTTGTTAGGCCCGTCTGGCTGCGGCAAGACCACGCTGTTGCGTACCATCGCCGGCCTCGAGGATCCCACCGACGGTGAGGTGCTTATTGGCGGCGATGTCGTCAACGGCTTGCCGCCCCGACTGCGGCGCATTGCCATGGTGTTCCAGAGTTACGCCCTGTATCCGCACAAGACGGTCCTTGACAACATCGTCTTTCCACTCAAGGCTGCCCAGCTCGATAAGCCAGAACGCGAAAGCAAGGCCCGCTGGGCTGCGGAGTTGTTGGGCATCGATCAACTGCTCGGCCGCCGCCCGCGGCAACTCTCCGGTGGGGAACGGCAACGCGTCGCACTGGCACGAGCAATGGTCAGGGACCCACAAGTCTTCCTGCTGGACGAGCCGCTGTCCAATCTCGACGCCAAGCTGCGCGCGAGTGCTCGTGATGAGCTCAAGCGATTTCAGCAACGCGTCGGGACCACGACGATCTATGTAACCCACGACCAGTCGGAGGCGATGGGCCTCGGCGATCGGATTGCCGTCATGGAGCGCGGTCGGGTGCGGCAGCTGGCTCCGCCTGTGGAGGTGTATGACGATCCGGCGGACACGTTCGTCGCGACGTTCCTTGGATCGCCACCGATGAACTTGGTACCCCGGGACGGCCATCTCGTCGGATTCCGACCCGAGCACCTGCTGCCGGAGGACGTGGTTGCCGGGGAAGACAAGATTCGGGTGCCGTTTACGGTGGACCGGATCGAGCATCTGTCGGGTGATCGACACCTGTACGGGACCGTGCACCGGCTTGGCGAGGAAACGCGCGTCATCACCCGCCTCCCGGCTACCGTCACGCTTCCCGTGGAACCTGGTGAAGAGCACTCGTTCGCCGTCGCGTCGATGCGGACACTGGTGAACGGTCGGAGCCCATGCCGTTACGCGAGGGCTAGGCATGGTACAGACAACGCCACGAAGGCCCGACACCCAGGTGGCTGCCGGGGACAGAGTTGGTCGCCGCGATCGTCGCGGCCTTGCCGATCGAGAAGGGTTCCTCGCTTGGGCATTGTTGCTGCCCTCGATCATCTACATCGCCGTGTTGGTCGGGCTCCCGCTGCTGCTGGCAATCGCGTTTTCGTTCAGCGATGTCACCGCTGGGGATCCCTCATTTGACTGGAACGGTCTGGCGAACTATCGAAAGATCTTCGACGACCCGGTGTTCTGGCAATCGTTGCGAAACACCATCATTTTCACCGCCGGTTCGATGGTGCTCATCGTGGTGTTCGGCAAGGTGCTGGCCAACATTCTCGTCGCCGATTTCCACGGCAAGTGGATCGTACGATTCCTTGTTCTCCTGCCGTGGACCACCCCAGTGGCGTTGTCGGCCATCGCTTGGCTCTGGATGCTGGACTCGATCTTCAGCCCCATCGACTGGATGCTGCGCCAGGTCGGGCTGATCAACGGCAACATGTACTGGCTTGGTCGGCCCAATCTCGCCTTGCTCTCAGTCATCGCGGTACACGCGTGGCGGCTCATCCCGTTGGCTGCCGTCATCATGATGGCCGGGCTGGTCGCCATCCCGAACGACATCAAGGAGCAGGCCGAGGTTGATGGGGGCGGCTACTGGCGGCGGATGTTCGAGATCACGATCCCGCTGATGATGCCGCTGATCGCCGTTGCGGCCTTGTTCGGCGCGATCGTGACGTTCACTGATATGACGGTCGTCTACGTCCTGACACGCGGCGGCCCGACGAACTCGACACAAGTGCTCGCGTCGTGGGCGTTCTTCCGCGGCATCGAAGGGGGCGATATCGCGCAAGGCGCGGCGGTGGCGCTGTTCCTCTTCCCGCTGTTGCTCGCCGCAGCCGTTCTCATTCTCCGCGCGGTCCGTCGCATGGAGGTGTTGTGACATGGCGGCCGTCGATACATCAGTCGACACCAATGCGTCCGTCGACACCCTCCGGCGCCGC
>JAICVE010000480.1 GCA_025935475.1 Nitrospira sp.
CGAGATCGCCAAGGCATTCGATCGTGAAGGGAACGTCGTCGTCCCGCGTTCCGGCCGCCCTGCCATTTTCTCAGCCGGCTTTGACCTGAAGGTATTCGCGGCCGGAGATCCTCCAAGAAGCCTTTACGAAGCGAGTAACTCAGCTCGTGCGGCGGTGGGCAATGCCCGGGACTAGCTGAACATTTCGACGGTCTCGCGCCAGAGGCCACTGCTGAGCAGGAAGGCTCTATGTCAAAAGAAACTGAGCGTCTCGTGGTTGGAATGCGGCATCGACTGCAACTGCGCGTCGACGAGCGTCTCACCGTGCCCGCGCTCTCGAACGCCTTCACTGGGTTCACGGATATGCCGCCGGTCTTTGCCACCGCGTTCATGATGGATTCATCGAGTGGGCGTGCATCGAATTGCTGCGATCGGCACTGCCGCCGGAATTCAAGACAGTGGGGACACACGTCGACGTCAGTCATGTCGCTGCCACACCGATTGGAATGACTGTGACGGCCGATGTCGAGCTCATCTCGGTCGAGGGCAGAAACCTGCGCTTTCGCGTTCGGTGCTCGGACAGCGCCGGCCTCATCGGCGACGGGACACATGAACGAGCAATCGTCGACTCGGCGAGATTTCTGAAGCGAGTTCTAGCAAAGAAGGAGGGTGTAAATGTTTGAACACTTCTCGAGTCGAACAGTCGGTGTCGGCGACGCCGAGATTTCGTGCGTCATCGGTGGATCGGGCCCGCCTCTTCTGCTGCTTCATGGCTTTCCGCAAAACAAGGCGATGTGGGCCCACGTGGCACCGAAGTTGGCCGCGAGCTATACGGTGGTCTGCGCGGACCTCAGAGGTTATGGTGACTCTTCAAAGCCGCGTTGCCTGCCCGACAAGTCGAACTATTCCTTCAGGGCCATGGCGGGCGATCAGTTGAACCTCATGCGCGCGCTAGGTTTCGAGCGCTTTCACGTGATAGGGCATGATCGCGGGGGCCGTACCGGACATCGGCTTGCTCTCGATCATCCGGACGCCGTCCTTAGCCTCACCGTGATGGATATCGTTCCAACCTACGCCATGTTCATGGATACCAACCGCAAGGTAGCCGGCTCCTATTGGCATTGGTATTTCCTTTCGCAGCCAGAACCCCTTCCCGAACGTCTGATCGGCAATGATCCGAACTTCTTCTACGAGACCTGTCTTGTGGGATGGGGAGCAACCAGGATTTCGGATTTCGACCGAGAGATGCTCGCCGATTATCGCCGCTCCTGGCGGGATCCTGCGATGATACACGGTTCGTGCTCCGATTATCGCGCTGCGGCTTCTATCGACCTCAAACATGACGCGGTGGACATCGACCGCCGAGTTAATTGCCCAACGCTCGTGTTTTATGGGTCCACCGGACAAATGGCCCAACTCTTCGATATCCCGGCTGAATGGCGCAAACGGTTCAGCAACCCCAATGACGCTTCCCTGCCGGGCGGGCATTTCTTCGTCGATCAATTTCCTCACGACGTTGCCGGGATTCTGAGCGATTTCCTCCTGACGGCGGTGACGGTCTAGTGTGCGTTGTCGTCATCTAGGAACGTGGCGTTCGGGTTCGCGGCCTGGACGTCGCCCATCGCTGCGAGGGTCAGTGCGGCAAGAGACAAAGTACCGAGCCCGCCGTATCGTTGTGATATGGCGAGCGCCGCGAGCACCGTCCGATTGTTGATCTCAAGCTTCTGATATATGTGGTGGAGGTGCACCTTGATGGTGCCTTGGGAATTGTTCAGCCGGCGCGCAACTGCCTTGTTCGACAAACCCTCGGACACCAGACGCATGATTTCGCGCTCGCGGTCCGTCAGTACGGCCAGCATATCTTCGACGGCGCCGGTTAATTCCTTCCCGGTTGGCGCCAGGTCCGGGGACAGTTCTGGCATCAAATTGATGCGCTCCGCCACCAGCCTCAGCGATTGCAGCAAAGTTTCGGGGCTCGCATACTTCGAAATCACGCTGCAAGCACCGGTCGCGATTGCCGCAGCGAGATCCCCATTTTCGACTGATGCGGTGAAGAAAACCAGCCGGGTGGAAAGATTC
Source organism: Nitrospira sp. (assembly GCA_025935475.1). GTDB lineage: Bacteria > Nitrospirota > Nitrospiria > Nitrospirales > Nitrospiraceae > Nitrospira_C. The sequence goes on from JAICVE010000480.1 coordinate 2,059, forward strand.
TCGGCATTGGCAATGGCGAGAATTTCAGATGCCGTCACGTCAGACAATGA
>JAICVE010000307.1 GCA_025935475.1 Nitrospira sp.
CGCCGAATCGCGGAAGGGAAAGGATAGGGTACGGATAAAGAGATCTTGGCAGGGGAGGGCCGTGACAATGTCACCGCTCCCGTAGAGCCCGTTCTGCCACAAGAAGTTCCGAAGCTGTCCGGCAAGACGAGCCGGTTCAGCCTGGACCGCCTTCCCATACGGCAAGGGCAGATGAAAATATTCGACGGATTCACGGCCGGACAGCCGACGGCGGAATCGCACCGCCTTGATGGCCGTCTGACCGATATCCAACCCGACGCATTCGCCAGTCATGGCGTGAGCACGCCTCCTGTAGGCATTGGGACGCTCGTATCTTACAGTGTTAGCTTGGGATTTGCGACAGATCCGCCAAGTTTGAAGGTCAACGGCGTCCCCGGAGGAAGCGGAGGAATCGGCAAATTGCCCGCCTTTTGAGCCCATCCCGCACCAGCCAGCACCGTGACCGTCACTTCGAGCATGCTCGATTGGACCGGCTGGCGGAGCAGCAGGCGGCCCTGGGCTGTGATGGTCCCATCCGGTCCATCGCCCTTGAAATCCGTGATGTTGCAGACCGCATCGTGACAGTTGAGTGCCGCCGTCACGCGGGAAAAGTTCAACGAAGGAATGGCGGCAGGTCCGACAGGGATCCGCTCCAAAACCAGATCCTTGATCTCGACCTTCCATGAGCCATCGCCTTTGAAGGCGATCCCTTCCTTTCCCCGATTCTCCCAGCGCTGCATCACATCGGCCTGCAGCAGTCCCCGCGTCACGTACGGCTTGATCACCGAGGCCAGATCCACCTGCTGCGCACGCGCCTTCAATGAGACCGGACCGAGAAAGGACCAGGATGCGGCGTTCACCGTGCCCGTTGCTCTCGCGGTCCCCGCTTGACCACCGCCGGGAAATTGCACGAGTGCATCCACCGTCTGCTGGCCCATCAGCAACCCGAGCACGCCCACGTTGAGGCGCATCAGTTGGACAGGAATACTGACTCCACCAGGCTTCGTCCAGGTGAGATCGCGCCACTCCACGGCAAGGGGAAGACCCGGAGACCAGTCCGCCGCACGAATGTCCCAACCCGTTGCCCGAACCAACTCAGAGAGCACTCTCGACTGAAGGGTGCCAAAGGGGAAGGTGAGGAACAAAAACAGCAGCAGGCTGACAATCCCCCCCGCCACCCAAGCCAAGGGCTCCTTTTTGAGGGTAAATGTCGTCGGCCAAGAACGGGCGATCATGACTTTACCCCAATCATCACCCATTGACGGTAGGTGCGCATTTCCTCTGAAAGGTCCTGTACATTGTCCTGGGTCAAGATCAGTTCGATGAGAATCGCGCGTGGCGTAGACGTTCTTGTCCGGCCGTCCCATTCATCCAACCAGGCGTTGGCCTGAGCGTCGAAATACCGAATGTTGAAGCCCTTGACGAGGTTGGCCAGTTCGAATCGGTCCAGACTCTCGTCGGTGACACCATAAATGTTGCGCCTGATGAACCGCAGGAGACGATCGTCTTCCCGGGTATAGACGATACGCACCATCTCCGACTCTTGCACCGACTCGCCGCCGCGAAACTGTCCCAAGGTATTAAAGGCCAGCGTATCAGCCGGCTGCCCGTCCCTCGTCGCATTGACACCCATCATGGGTCCGATGGAAGTCGTGACCGCTGTGGATATCTCCTCGGACATGATCCGTAAGGTGCTGCGCAACAGCTGCTCGCGCGCCGCGGAACGTCTGGCGCCATCCATGGCGACGGTGCTCAAATGCAACGAGCCGAAGACCATGGCTGCGATGACCGCGACGAGCGCCGTGGCCAGCAGTACTTCCACGAGCGTGAAAGCATCCTCAGAAGCCAGCCGTGGGCGCAAATACATAGGTGCTGGCCTCCAGCACTTCATCTGTCGCTCCTTGCTGCCAGAGAATCTGAATTTTTACTTCGCGAACGGCCGTCAAGGGCGTCGTCGTAATAATGCGCTTCCATCGATACTGTTCAGCCCGATTCGCCACGTCGCCAGGCACTTGGTAGCCTGGCGGAGGATTGCGGAAATCACCGGTGGTTTCTCCGATCGGATAGACAGGACTGAGCTCTGCCTCGATCAGTTTCTCCTGAGCCAACATCGTGGCGGCAGTAATGTCGGCCGCCCGGGAATGGAGATTGAGGTCCCAATTGCGCAACCCGAGGAGAATCGGCAAAGCCAGCGCCAGGATCGCCATGGCAATCAGTACCTCGAAAAGAGTAAAGCCCTGCGCGTCGATTGCCGCCAAACGCCGCATCATCTGCTGGTGCTGAATCATTGCGCTCATCCTACTTATTGGAAGCAGTGCCTGGTTTTTGTGTGGGAAATCCCGATCGAATCCCAGGTGTGATTGGCTGAAGCAAGGGCCGAATTCGATCAGGAATGGTCCAGGGGCTCGGCGGGTCCACTCGGTGGTCGGTGATGCGGATCATCGACGTTACAGGTTCCACGAAGACGCCCATGATGTGATTGTTGACGTCGGTCAAATGCACGATCGCCTGATCGATCCGGCCGTTCGGGTAGAAGAATATCTCCATGCGTCCGGTTTCTCTTCTATTGACACCTACCTGGACATCGGCGAATCGGATCGTCTCGGGCAAGGTGATCGGCATCGCCCAGGTCGGATCGAGGGGAATCTTTTCCTCTTTGCCATCCAAGACCATCGGCCAATACATGCCCCGGTCAATATCGACATAGAGTCGAACGGTCTTCTGGCCCATCATCGCGAGTTCCTGAAAAGACTTCATGGCACCAACCCATTTGCGTCCGACGCTGCCGAGACTGTCTCCGATCGACATCCGAGGAATGACCAAGCTCAGCATCCCCACCATGAGGAACAACACCAACGCAATCTCCAGCATCGTAAAGCCGTTCGCGGAGCGCCAGGTCGGACGGCGTGGTGGCGGGAGAGCGTCGGTCGGGACCCGTTGAAGTGCCTGCAGGGGAAGCCTCACTGACATGAGCCCTTAGTCCTTCTCCATGTTCCAGTTCGTGATATCGGCGTTCACGCCTTCACCACCGGTTTCTCCGTCCGTCGCGTACGACGTGATTTCATAATCGCCTTTGACCTGGCCGTATTGTCCCTGCTGAACCGGAGCTGGGCTCAGGTATTTGTAGGGATTGCCCCACGGATCTTCAGGAATACTGGGAAGATAGCCGCCCAACTTCCATTTTTTCGGCACCATGCCGACCGAGGGCTTTTCGACTAGAGCTTTGAGGCCTTGCTCAGTCGATGGGTAGACACCGTTGTCCAGCTTATACAGTTGAAGTGCGCCCTCGATATTTCGAATCTGGACCTTCGCCGCCGTGCGCTTGGCGTCGTCCGTCCGGCCCATGATGCGGGGAACGACCAAGGCGGCCAGGATGGCAAGGATCGCTACCACCACCATGATCTCAATGAACGTAAAGCCGCGCTCCACTCGGAGGATCGTGCTATAGGTCATTTCTGTGTGTCTCTCTGCTCGCACCGGTCGCCTCCTTCAATCAAACCGTTTACTTGACCATCTGGCCCATTTCGAAGATGGGCAGCAGAATCGCCACCACGATGAATAGTACGATGACTCCCATGACGACGATCATCACCGGCTCCAGCAACGACGTAAATCGTGTGATCACCCGATCGACCTCCCCGTCATAGACCTGGCCGATCCGGCGCAGCATCTCCTCCATCTCGCCGCTTTTCTCGCCCACCGCAATCATATGCGTCACCAACGGCGGGAACTGGGCGCTTCGCTTTAAGGGCTCTGCAATCGTTTCGCCTTCGCGAATGTTCTGCCTGGCTTCTTCCACGGCGTGTTCGAGTACTCGGTTGTTCATGACGCGTCTCGACACATCCAGCGCTTCCAACAACTGTACGCCGCTGGACAACATGGTGGCCAACGTGCTGGCCAGCCGGGAAATCGACACCATGCGAGC
>JAICVE010000253.1 GCA_025935475.1 Nitrospira sp.
GCACTCCGAACGGGGCCAGAAAAGGACATTCCCAAGAAATTCAGAGACCATGCGTGGTTTGTGGCCTTCGCGCCTGTCGAGAATCCCAAGATTGCGGTAGCCGTCCTGGCCGAACATATGGGCCATGGCGGCTCCGCGGCCGCGCCTCTTGCCAAAGAGCTCATCGAGACTTATATCAAAGTGACGGCCGCCAAACCCTTGGCTTCCCCGGGTTCCGCGACGCCAGCACAAGTGGCCAAGGCAGGGACGCCATGATCGACCGGATGATGGACCGCCGGGGGTTCGACAACTTCGACCTGCGATTTCTCGGCCTCATCTTTGCCATTCTTTCGATCGGTGTGCTCTCGATTTACAGCGTCACCCATGATCAGGGCGGACCGGGGCTGCCTTTTTTTGCGAAGCAGATGTTGTGGATTCTGCTCGGAGCGGCGGCCTTCTTGATCATGTTGGTCTGGGACTACCATCGCATCGCGCGATTAGCGTATCCTGCCTATGCAATAATTCTGATCCTATTGGCGGTCGTTCTTTTTGAGGGCAAGACGAGCCGTGGAGCCCAGCGCTGGATTCCTATCGGCCCCTTCGCCTTTCAGCCGTCCGAGTTCGCGAAGCTGGTGTTGATTCTCGTGATGGCCCATTATTATTCCAAAGCGCCAAGGGTCGGCTGGCTGCAGCGTGTGGTGATTCCCGGCGCGTTGATGCTGCCTGGGCTGTTATTGATTCTCAAACAGCCGGATCTGGGCAGCGGTCTGAGCTTCATGGCCGTGTATGCCGCAATGTTGCTGATGGTGGGTATGCGTTCGCAGGCGTTGGGCGTGATCCTGCTGTTTTCCCTGATGCTGTTCCCCTTCGCGTGGGAGGTCATGTGGGGGTCATTGCACGACTACCAGCGCCAGCGCATCATGGCTTTCGTCGACCCGAACTATGACCCGGGCGGAAAGGGCTATCACGCGTTGCAGTCCCGGATCGCCATCGGCGCCGGAGAATTGACCGGTAAAGGGCTGTACGGCGGTACGCAGAGCCAATTGAAATTTCTCCCCGAAGGACATACCGATTTCGTGTTTTCGGTGTTTGCGGAAGAATGGGGATTTCTCGGGGTGCTCGTCTTGCTCCTCTTGTTCGTCGCGCTGATCTGGTTGTCTCTGGAAATTGCGACGCGCGCAAAAGATGAGTTGGGCGCTCTCTTATCCGTCGGCATCATTGCGATGCTATGTTTTTGCGTCGTCGTGAACATCGGCATGACCGCCGGCATGTTCCCGATCGTCGGCATCCCGCTGCCTCTGATGAGTTACGGCGGCAGTGCGACCATCATGACGATGGCCTCTCTTGGACTGTTGCTGAACGTGAAACGGCGGCGATTGAGTTTATTTTATTGAACGAGCGGCGGCCCATTGAGGTGCCGTCCTAGATTGTGGATTGTGCGGATCCTCGAATCGACGAGGACTTGAGTGACATCGGAACCTGGGAGCGCCCGCGTTCCACCCTCACGTCGGTTCGAACGGTTCCGTTGAACGGAAGGAGTGAGTATGGGTGTGGAAATTGCGATAACCGTCGCACAAGAAGAAACTCGTGTGGCGGTGTTGGATAACGGCGTGGTCACGGATCTTTTTGGCGACCGCGCCAAGCACAAAGATTTTGTCGGGAACATATATAAGGGCAAGGTGGCCAAGGTGTTGCCAGGCATGCAGGCGGCTTTCGTGGACATCGGCCTGGAAAAGGCGGCGTTCATGCATGTCTCGGACTTGTCCCTGGATGCGGAACCCAATGATACGTTATTGGATTCTGATGACGACGATAAGGATGCGGACGAAATGCGACCCAGACGGGAAAGCAGCAAACCCATCGAGCAGTTGCTCACCGAAGGGCAGGAATTAATGGTGCAAATCTCGAAGGGGCCGATCGGAACGAAGGGCCCTCGAGTCACGACGTACGTGTCCTTGCCAGGACGGTATTTGGTCTTCATGCCGAACGTCGAGCACATTGGCGTCTCGCGCCGCATCGCGCGTGACGAAGAGCGGGCCCGGCTCAAAGACATCATGAAGCGGGTTCGCCATCCCGGTTGTGGGTACATCGTGCGGACGGTCAGTGAAGGGGTCAAAGAGGATGAGTTGCGGTCCGACGTCGATTTCCTCCATGTCCTCTGGCAAGACATCAAGACCAAGCGTGATCAGCAGCCAGCGCCCGCCTTGTTGCACACCGATCTGAGTCTTAGCTTCCGAGTCGTCCGCGACCTCTTCGGAAAAAAGGTCGAACGGCTGTGGATTGATTCCCGGCAGGAATACGACGCGGTGCGCGACTTCGTTCAGCGCTTCTCGCCGGAGCAGACCTCACGGATTCACTTTTACGACAAGGATGAAAGCCTGTTCGATTACCTCGGCGTGGAACAGGAAATGGCGCGGGCGTTGAGCCGGAAAGTCTGGCTCAAGTCAGGCGGCTATCTGGTGATCGATCATACGGAAGCGATGACCGTGATCGATGTCAACACGGGTCGCTTCGTGGGAAAACGGGATCAGGAGGAAACGATTCTTCGCAACAATCTGGAAGCGGCCAAGGAAGTGGCCTACCAGGTGAAACTGCGGGGCATCGGGGGCATCATTATCGTCGACTTCATCGATATGGAACGGGAGAAAAACCGGGATAAGGTCTATCATGCCCTGACGGATGCCATGGCGTCCGACAAGGCCAGGACGAGGATTTCACGGATTTCCGACCTCGGGTTGATTGAAATTTCCCGCGAGCGCGTGCGCGAGGATCTGTTGCGCTCGCTGTCCGAACCCTGCCGATATTGCGAGGGCCGAGGGTATACCAAGTCTCCGACGACGGTGGCGTATGAGATTTTCCGCGAGATCAGAAAAATCGGAAGAGCAAATGAACAGCAGCGGATCGTCGTTGGCGCCCATCCTTCCGTCGCTGGACTGCTTCAGGATGAGGAACGGCAGGGCGTTGAAGCCCTCGAGCGCGAATGCGCCGCCAAACTCCTTGTCATGCCGGATGAACAACTGCACCTGGAACAATACGATCTCGTCGTGATGTAGCACGGGCCTCGTTCCGGCAGGACGATGAAGCGGTGCGATCCTCCGCCTATTTGTCTTTTTGAGGGATCATGAATCGTGTCGCCGATCGCTCCTCCTCGTCCGCGTCGCTCGAAGCCTGGATGAAGCTTCGTGCCATTGAAGGAGTGGGCGATCACATCGTGCTGGCGCTCGTGCGAGAATGGCAAAGCCCCGATGCAGTGCTTCGCGCGACGTCCGGTGATCTGATCGAGCGGGGCTGCAGTGCCAGACTTGCTGAGGCCATCGCCCGCGGGCCAGATCGGAACGCCTGCCGGCGTATTGCCCGCGAACTTCATGACATTGAGCGGACCCGCATCGAGGTGCGGAGCATGGTGGATGCGAATTATCCTCCGCGGCTTCTGCTGATTCCCGATCCGCCTCCGCTCCTCTACGTTGCGGGCTCACTGCATGCGTCGGACGAGCTCGCGATAGCGGTGGTCGGCGCAAGACGGGGAACAGCGGCCGGGCGTCTCGTGACGGAACAATTGGCGCGCGACTTAGCGAACTCTGGATTCACGATCGTCAGCGGGCTGGCACGAGGCGTCGATGCAGCCGCGCATCGGGGCGCGCTTGCGGCCGGTGGCCGAACCGTCGCTGTGCTCGGCTGCGGTCTTGGACAAACGTATCCGCCAGAGCATCAGCGTCTTCGTGACGAGATCGAGGAGCACGGTGCCGTGGTTTCGGAACTATCCTTCGACGCCCCTCCACACAGCGGGCATTTTCCGCGCAGAAACCGGATCATCAGCGGTCTGTCGTTCGGCGTGATCGTGACCGAAGCTGCGATTGACAGCGGCTCATTGATTACGGCACGGTTGGCCGCTGACCAGGGGAGAGAGGTCTTTGCGGTGCCCGGATTCGTGAACGAAGAAACGAGCCGTGGTACGCACGCCTTGATTAAAGAGGGAGCCACCTTGGTGGAGCAGGCGCAAGATGTGATAGAGGTCATCGCACCACAGCTCGAACCCGCGATCCGATCGCGTGTGTCGGCCGCACGCTGGCCGCACGTTCCCGCCGAGAATTTTGGAAATCATGAACGGCTGGTGTATGATGCGCTCTCGTACGAACCGCTTACCGTGGACCACCTTCTCGAGCGGACACGGTTGCCGGTGCCCTCGGTGATGGCGTCGTTGTTGTCGCTTGAGCTTCAGCGACGTGTGCGACAACTGCCCGGGCAACGGTATCTGAGAATGTAAACCTTCCATTTTCAGGCCGCTGGTTGCACTCATCTGCTATATTTGGTACGGATGTTACAGTAAGTTGTTCGCGAGATTGGAGTCGACATGGCGAAATCGCTGATTATCGTTGAGTCTCCCACTAAAGCCAAAACGATCACCAAATACCTTGGCCGAGGGTATACCGTGATGGCTTCGGTCGGACACATCAAGGATCTGCCGACCAGCAAGCTGGGTGTGGATCTCGATCACAACTTCAAGCCTCAGTACGTGACGATCAAAGGCAAATCCAAAGTTCTGGCCGATATCAAAAAGAAAGCGGAAGCCGCCGACAAAATTTTCCTTGCTCCGGACCCCGATCGGGAAGGGGAGGCAATTGCCTGGCATCTTGCCGAAGAGCTGCGGGTAAAGTCGAAGAAGAAAAGCGACGGGAGGGTGTTTCGTGTGCTCTTCAATGAAATCACCGAGCGGGCGATCAAGCAGGCGTTACAATCTCCTGGCCAGATCGACATGAAGCTCGTGAACGCGCAACAGGCCC
>JAICVE010000265.1 GCA_025935475.1 Nitrospira sp.
CGATATTTGCCGCAATCAGGCGCCGGCGCACCTCCTCGGTCAGGCGTGGCCTCATGCCTTCGAGTCTGTGGATCTCATCCTCAATGTGACGGCGCTTTAGACAAAACCTCGAGTAGATGTCGTCAGGTATCAATCCAATCTGACGTGCAGTTTCGGTCAATCGCAAATCTGCATTGCCATGGCGCAACAGCAGTCGATATTCAGCTCGAGAAGTAAACATCCGATAGGGTTCTCGAGCGTCTTTGGTGATGAGATCATCGATGAGCACACCGATGTAGGCTTCCGAGCGATCGAGAATCAGCGGCGGCTTGTTCCGCAACTTGAGGACCGCGTTGATGCCTGCCATCAAACCCTGGGCGGCCGCTTCCTCGTAACCGGATGTTCCGTTGATCTGGCCTGCATGGTAGAGCCCGTCCACGAGCTTGGTTTCTAACGTCGGGTGTAACTGTCGCGGAGGAAAATAGTCGTACTCAATCGCATAACCCGGCTTCAACATGCGAGCCTGTTCCAGACCCGGTATCGTTTGTAGAATGGCCGCTTGGACATCGACGGGCAAACTCGTTGAAATCCCGTTCGGGTAATATTCCGGCGTCTCCAAGCCTTCCGGCTCCACAAAAATCTGATGCCGTGACTTCTCGGCGAAGCGAACGACTTTGTCCTCGATCGACGGACAATAGCGAGGGCCTATGGATTCGATCACCCCGCTGTACAGCGGCGATCGGTCAAGATTGTTTCTAATGATGTCATGCGTCTTCTCATTCGTATAGGTCAAGTGGCAGTCCCGTTGCGGGGTATGGATCCGGTCCGTGCGGTAGGAAAAGGGCGGCGGCGGGTCGTCGCCCGGCTGTGGCGTCATCACGGAGAAATCGATCGTGTCTCGATCCAAACGAGGTGGAGTGCCCGTCTTCAACCGTCCGACTTCAAATCCCAAATCTCTCATGCAGTCCGACAAATGTTCCGCCGACACTTCTCCGGCACGGCCGGCAGGAAAATGATTGAGGCCGATGTGGATTAAACCCTTAAGGAAAGTTCCTGATGTCAGAATCACGGCCTTTGCCGCAATGGACTGGCCCCCGTCGGTGACCACTCCGCCGATCGCTCCCCCTGCCACGACCAGGCGATCGACCGTCCCTTCGCCCAGCGTGAGTCCGGCCTGACGCTCCAACGTCTCCCGCATCACCTGCCGGTACAGCGCCTTGTCGCATTGCGCCCGCAGGGCGCGCACCGCAGGCCCTTTGCTCGTGTTGATAAAACGGAATTGAATGCCGGCCCGATCGGTGTTGACGGCCATTTCTCCGCCTAGGGCATCGATCTCCTTGACCAGATGTCCCTTGGCAATACCGCCGATCGCCGGATTGCAAGACATCTGAGCGACACGGGCAGGATCCATCGTCAAGAGGAGCGTCCTTGCGCCCAACCGGGCGGCCGCCAACGAGGCCTCGCAGCCCGCATGGCCCCCGCCGACCACGATGACGTCAAACGATTGCGACACGGTGTGACTCCTTACTTCCCGATACAAAACGTCGAAAAGATTTGCTCCAAGACTTCATCCGTTGTAATTGCCCCGGTGATCTCACCGAGGGCATCGGCAGCGGCCCGAAGGTCGACGGCGACGAGTTCATTCGCCATCCCCGCGTTAATCGATTCCTCGGCCTGGACCAGCGATCTATGGGACTGATCAAGGGCGGCTTGATGCCGCACGTTCGTGACAATGATTCCGTCCGTGGCTTCAGCACCCCCTCCAACCAATTGAGATCGAATTGCTGCACGCAGTGCTTCGACCCCTTCGCCGGTTTTGGCCGACAACGGCAAGCCCATTGTTCCCGGCTTCATATCTGACGGACCTACCCGCATCGGCAAATCGGCCTTGTTGATGACGATCACATGTCTGCCGGCCGCAGCTTGTTCGATGAGCCCGCGGTCATCCTCGCTCAGAGGAGTCGAGCCATCGATGACGATGACTTGTAGATCCGCATCCTTTTGGGCTGATCGTGACCGTCTGATCCCCTCCCGCTCCAGCGCATCGTCTGTAGCCCGGATGCCGGCCGTGTCCACGAGGTGAATGATGACACCATCAAGACTAATGGATTCCTCAATGATGTCTCGGGTCGTCCCCGGCACCGCAGTCACAATCGCCCGTTCCTCTTTGAGTAGCCGATTGAGCAGGCTGGATTTCCCGACGTTGGGGCGCCCCGTAATAACGACGCGGGCGCCCTCCCGCAGCCATCGCCCCTCCCGAGCGGTGGCCCCCAAGCGCCGTATGCGCTCAGCGACGTCCTGAGTCGTCCGCAGCAGTTCCTGCCTGCCGAGAATCTCGATCTCTTCCCCGACAAAATCTATCCCCGCTTCGAGTTGCGCCAGGAGGCGCAATAAGGCATCTCGTGCCGCATCCACCTCACGCGCCAACTCGCCGCGCAGTTGTCGCTGGGCCACCGTGAGGCTTGCGGCAGACTTGGCGCGAATCGTATCAAGCACCGCCTCGGCCTGCGACAAGTCAAGGCGGCCGTTGAGAAAAGCCCGTTTGGTGAACTCGCCGGGAGCAGCCATTCGAGCGCCCGCCGCAAGGCACGCGCGACAGACCAGGGAGAGGATGAGCCATCCCCCATGAGACTGGATTTCGACGGTGTCTTCGCCGGTAAACGACCGCGGCCCTTTCATATACACCACCAGCGCCTCATCGAAGACGTTGCCACCGCGTGGTGGAACCGCGCTTGTCTCGGCTGGGGGCGTCTCCGATGATAATGGCAGGCGCACATCGGCGAGGTGGAGTGTATGAGAGGCTACTGAGGCCAGCGGACGACCGGACCGCAGCTGCACAATCCCGCTTCCGATGGCCAGCGCTCGCGCACCGCTGAGCCGCACAATGCCGATCCCGCCTTCACCGGCCGGCGTGGCGATCGCACAGATGGTGTCCTCGAGCGCTCCGCTCATCATGAGCGCCATCTCTCACTTGGCGGGTTCGATAATGAACGGCCGGTTGGCATACAGCCGGTCGGTCAGCACCTGTTGCCCAATGGTCAGCATATTGTTGGTTAGCCAATACAGCACAAGGCCTGCCGGAAAATTGATGAAGAGAAACGTCATGAACACCGGCAGGACCAACATGATTTTCGCTTGAGTCGGATCCATGGTGGTCGGGGTGATTTTTTGCTGAATGACCATCGTCGCGCCCATGATGATCGGAAGCACATAATAGGGGTCTTGGACCGACAGATCCGTAATCCAGCCGACAAAAGGCGCCTGCCGCAGATCGATGGTCATGTACAGAATGTTGAACAGCGCCACGAACACGGGCATTTGTAGAACCATCGGCAGGCAGCCACCCACCGGGTTCACTTTGTGGTCACGATACAGCTTGATGAGCTCCTTGTTCACTTTGTCGCGGTCGTCTTTGTACTTTTCCTGCAACGCCAGCACTTTGGGCTGGATCATTTGCATCTGTTTCATGGACTTGTAGCTTTTGAACTGCAGGGGCACGAAGAGCATTTTGATGCCCATCGTCAAGAGGATAATCGTGACGCCATAGTTATGCGTGTACTCATTGATAAAGCGAAGCACATAGAAGATCGGCTTGGCGACGGCTTTGACGACGCTCCAGCTGCCGAAAATGAACCATCCAAAATCGATGGTTTCCTCAAGCCCCACGTTCAACGAGCGCAGCGTATCGTATTCCTTCGGGCCCGCGTATAGTTGCAGCGTCGTCGTTCCTCCGCCGGAAGGGGGTGGCATTCGGACTCCGGCGGACACGAGTTTTTCGCCTTCCTTTTTGGCCAATGCCGCACTGGCGCCCTGGGGCATTAAGACCGAAAGGAAATACTTGTCCTGAAGGGCCACCCATTGAACCGCCCCTTTGCGCTCCAGTTCGTTGTCCGGCGTTTCCTTTTCGACTTTTCCGTCCACAAGAGAGGCTGAACCGATCAACCCGATAAAACCGTCGCCCCACTCTACGATGCCGAAGTTGGTACCCAGGACCACGTCGTACGCGCCCGTCAAACCCTCGACGGTCAGGCTCACATCCACCAGGTAGCTTCCTTGGTGAAAGGTCAGGCGCTTCACCACGGTGAGCCCGGTGGTCGTATCCCGGAATCGCAGGGTCGCATGACCGACGGGATGGGCGCTATCGAGGCTCGTAAAATCAGTTTCGATCACATAGAGGCCCTCTCGAAGCACTTTGTCAGCGGCCGCGTCGGATGTACTGACCGACAGAGGGCCCTTGAACTTTGCCCCCTGATGGACGAGTTGCACGGGCTTGTCTTCCGGGGGAGCTGTGCGAAGACGCTTGAGTTCCCAGCTGGAGATCACGCCACCACGGGTATCCAACCCCACCCGAACCAGATCCGTCTCGATCATGACGATTTGCTCGTGAGGTTGGGCTTGATCCGAAGAGGAAGGCTGGTTGGAGGCTTCCTCATGCTTTCCCGAGGAAACGGGACGATCTGTTGCGGGCGCCGCCGGAGCCACCTCGGATCCGCCGGCCGTGGTACCCGTCGTCGCAGCTGGCGGCTCCTGCACTGTTTCGGACGACGGTAGGAGTCCCAACTGCTTCAACAGCAAGTCATAGCCGAGGATTACTGCCAGGGACAGGACGAGAAAAATAACAACGCGTTTTTCCATCACAGATGCTTGACCCCCTGCCGCTGCGTCTCATCAAGTAAGGGATCGTATC
>JAICVE010000081.1 GCA_025935475.1 Nitrospira sp.
CTTTCCTTTCACAATCCGGAGTTGGGAATGCTGCCGACGAGAGGCTATGCCGCCATGGCTGCCCGTGCCCCCTTGCAACCATTCCTTTTTGAACGGCGTGATGTGGGTGCTCACGACGTCTTGATCAAGATTTCACACTGCGGAATCTGCCACTCAGACATTCATATGACTCGCAATGAATGGGGCGAGTCAATTTACCCTATGGTGCCCGGCCATGAAATCGTCGGCACCGTGAGCGAAATCGGATCTGCGGTGAAACACTTTCGAGTCGGTGACCGGGTCGGCGTGGGCTGTTTCGTCGATTCCTGCAGGACGTGCTCCGCTTGCCGTGAAGGCCTGGAACAATACTGCGAAGTAGGAATGGTCCTGACGTACAGCAGCCGCGATAAAAACGAAACCATCACCCAAGGCGGGTACTCGACTCAGATCGTGGTGGACGAACGCTATGTGCTCAAGTTGCCGACTGGCCTGTCTCCCGCCGGTTCGGCTCCCTTACTCTGTGCCGGCATCACGACCTATTCTCCATTTCGGCATTGGGGCGTCGGAAAATACCACAAGGTGGCCGTGCTTGGACTCGGCGGGTTGGGCCACATGGCCGTCAAGATTGCCCATGCGCTGGGCACGGAAGTCACGGTCTTCAGTACCTCAGAGGCGAAGGAAGCGGACGCGAAACGACTTGGCGCGAGTGACTTTGTCGTGAGCACTGAGCGGAATAACCTGACAAGATTCCGGCGGCACTTCGACTTTGTGCTCGACACCGTGTCGGCAGTCCACGACTACAATGCCTATGTCCAACTCTTGAAAACCGACGGGACCATGATCCTCGTGGGAGCACCCGAACACCCGGCGCCTCTAGAGCCGTTTCCTCTGATCATGCACCGCAGGAGCATCGCCGGATCAGTCATTGGAGGCATCCGGGAGACCCAAGAAATGTTGGATTTTTGCGCTGAGCACCACATCGAGTCAGATGTCGAAACCATCCCCATCCAACAGGTCAACGAGGCTTATGAGCGCGTCGTACGCGGCAACGTTCGGTTCCGCTTCGTGATCGACCTCAATAGTCTGGCCTAACTCCTGCAAGCGGCGTAATCCCGCGGGCCAGGTACTACGAGATAAGCCATTTTGAGTCTTATCCGCACCCAAATGGCCGATCAGGTAAGACAGATCATCCCCAAACGAGACAAGTCGTCTCGGTAGCAAGGTGTCTGATGCCGAAGGAAAAGAGCCGAAAGACAGACAAGGCCAAGAGCGGAGCCAAGCAACCCGCTGCGAAGCGACGCGATGTTAAGCACTCCGATGAGAGCGGTTCGAGCCGTCGAACGCTCGTCATTGACGTCGGCGGCAGCGGGATCAAAGCGACTTTACTGAATGATCTTGGAAAGGCGGTCAGCGAGCGGCTGCGGCGAGATTCACCGGCCTCGGGTATGCCGGGCGCAGTCATGGACATCATCATCGCATTAGCCAACGAATTCGAGACCTTCGACCGTATTGCAATCGGCTTCCCCGGTGTCACCATCAACGGCATTGTCAAGCAAGCACCGAATCTGGCGAAGGAATGGCAGGGCTTCAACATCGCGGAGATCCTGCAGGCGAGGCTGAACAAACCTGTTCGTGTCGCAAACGATGCGGACGTCCAAGGCTTCGGTGCCATTGCTGGCAACGGCGTCGAGTTGGTCGTGACGTTGGGCACCGGTGTGGGAACATCACTGTTTATGGATGGCCGCCTCGTCCCAAATCTTGAAATCGGCAACGACAAATTGCGAAATGCGGCGTTACAGAAAGTCGGCAAGAAAAGGTGGAACAAGCGCCTGATCAAATTCATCAATCGCCTCGAAGAGATTTTTCACTACACAAAATTGTATATCGGCGGCGGCAATTCGAAGGAAGTCGATGTCGGCTTACTTCCCGCTAATGTCACGATCATTTCAAATCTCAATGGATTGATCGGGGGCATCGCGCTGTGGAGGGACGAGACAGCGCCCATATCCGTTCCAGCTCAGCCTGTGGAGACGACGGCCACCGGTCGACCGCTCGCCGCCTGATGAATGAAGAAGTTGGAATAGAATAGTGGCTGGGGGACTAGGAATCGAACCTAGGTAGCCGGCTCCAAAGGCCGGCGTCCTACCGCTAGACGATCCCCCAGCGCGGTACGGCGCGGAAAGCCACGGGATTCGAAGGGTGAATGGTTGGCTGGGGGACTAGGAATCGAACCTAGGTAGTCAGATCCAGAGACTGACGTCCTACCGCTAGACGATCCCCCAACCGGCGTTCAACCTAATACACGGCCGATCAGTCCGTCAAGCATGCGCGGCTTCAGCGCGCGCGAGGCTTTGTTGAAGCCGGGACAACGTCCGCTCGCGGCCAAGCACCTCCATGACGTCAAACAGACCAGGACTCGCCGTGCGGCCGGTCAGCGCCACGCGCACCGGCTGTGCTAGCTGACCCATCTTCATTCCTTCTTCATCAACGAGCCGCTTGAACTGTTCCTCCCACGCCTGTTTTGAAAATCCGGATAGCGAGACAAAGCGTTCGAGGAGCTTGCGCAGCACGGGAGCGTTCGCCGGCGTCAAAAATTTCGTTGCGGCCTCTTCTTCCCAGACGACAGATTCGCCGAAGTACGGCTTCACCCATTCGACCATGTCGACCAGCGTTTTGGCTCGTTCTCTGACGAGAACCACGAGCTGCACTAGCCACTCCTGTGGCACAGGATGCGATGGATCAAACAGGCCTGCCTGCTCCAAGAAAGGCACCAGGGTTCGTGCCACAGCCTCAGGCGGGCCGGTCTTAAGATATTCGGCGTTCAACCACAGGAGTTTTTCGGGATTGAAGACGGCCGCAGACGTCTGGACATTCTTCCAGTTGAATTTCTCGATCAATTCCGACCTTGAAAAGAGTTCTTGGTCGCCATACGACCACCCGAGTCGGGCGAGATAGTTCACCAACGCCTCAGGGAGATACCCCATGTCTTTGTAGGCTATGACGGACGTTGCGCCGTGTCTTTTCGAGAGCCGCGCCTTATCGGACCCCAGAATCATCGGCAAATGGCCGAACTGTGGCACCGGGAAACCCAACGCCTGGAACATCGGCACTTGTCGCGGTGTATTCGTGAGATGATCATCGCCACGCACGACATGGGTGATGTGCATCAGTGCATCGTCAACCACAACGGAAAAATTATAGGTTGGATAGCCGTTCGACCGCAGGATAATTAGATCGTCGAGGACTGTGTTGTCGAAGACAATCCTGCCCTTGATCAAATCGTCCACCACGGTCTGGCCGGTTTGTGGGGCCTTGAACCGCAATGCGGCTTCGCCGGACGGCTGCGTGATTCCCAGGTTCCGGCAACGGCCGTCATACCTGGGCGAGAGACCTTTTGTCTCCGCCTCTTTTCTTCTGGCTTCCAACTCGTCCGCTTTGCACACACACCAGTAGGCCTGTCCTCCCTCCAAGAGATTCATTGCATGACTACGATATATGTCCATTCGTTCCGTTTGCCGATACGGGCCCTCATCCCAATCGAGACCGACCCACCGCAAACCTTCGATAATTGCTTGAATCGATTGATCGGTTGACCGACTTTGATCCGTATCTTCGATCCGCAAAATGAATACACCCTGTTGTTGTCTGGCATACAGCCAGTTGAACAGTGCAGTGCGCACACCGCCGATATGCAGAAAACCGGTTGGACTAGGCGCAAAGCGGACACGAACTGGGGTCATGATATATTTCTCTGTTTCAAAGGCCGGTATCTATAACATGCGTGACCGTCCATGGAAAAGCGCCCATAAATTTTGATAAAACTCAACGGTCACCCCGAAGCATCATGACAGAACAGATTCAATCAGCGAGGGTCCTCTCCGCCACAGATCTCACCTCGCAGGTGCGGCAACTCGTGGTCCTGCCGACAGGGCAGCCGATCGGCTTCAAGCCCGGACAATGGGTGTCTCTCAAGCTTCCGGTTGGAACACGGCCGCCGCTCAATCGAGCCTACTCAATGGCAGCTCCCGCTACAGCTTCAGGCGAATTGACCCTGATATTCGACCGGGTGACTGATGGATTGGGTTCCGGGTACCTGTTCCAAATGAAGCCGGGTGAAGACCTGGCACTCTCAGGGCCGTTTGGGAATTTCGTGCTGCCACCGGCCATAGATCGTGAACTCATCCTTGTCGCCCGCTACACAGGTTTGGTGCCTATCCGATGCATGCTGAAAGAACTGTATGGGCAACGCTACCGTGATCCCGTCCTCTTGATCGCCGTTGCGCCGGCGGAAGACGAACTGCTGTTCCATCAGGAATTACTGTCGTTGGCCGTCACCCAGGCGAATTTCCGGTATTTGCCGCTCGTCGCGGCTAACGGGGAGCAACAGGCCGTGGAGCTGACATTGCCCATGCTGCGTCCCTTTCTCGATCGCCCCACGAAAGTCCTTCCCATGCTGTGTGGAACCAAAGGATTCGTGAGACCGTTGCGAAGCCGTTTTGTTGAAGCAGGATACGACCGGAAAGAAGTGAAAATCGAAACGTATGACTAACGAGAAGCGGCTAGTCAATGCCCTTCCTTCACGAGGTTCTTGTTCACCGCCGGGATTTCCACGACAATGTCTTTCGTGCCGTTCGGAACACATTGGCACCCTAGGCGCGATTGCAAGGTTGTCATAGGCGCCTCGTCTAGCTGGTCGAACTCGTCATCAGTTCCTTCATTACAGGTTTCCAGTCCCTGCTTCACGATGACGTGACAGGTCGAGCAGGCACAGACACCGCCGCAGACGTGCTCAAGTTCTACCCCCTTCCCCATGGCAATATCGAGCAGGCTCCCAGGGAGACCGGTCTGTCCATAAGGGATTTTCGCTGGATCTACCTCTACTTTGGTGACCTTTCCGCCCGGAGAAATATAGGTGACAGAATAGGGTTTTTGAGGCAACTCAACATCGGCTTTTTCTATATAAGGGTTGGTTCCACCCATCTCATAAGTCCTTTCTGGGATCGGTTCTGAGGATCCGGCCTTTTCATGAGCCCGTTTGTTGACAGGCCCGAAACTTACGTGCTACCATGAGTCCGACCTAATTGATCGGAGATCATTATAGTCTCCGATTATATCGATCGGCAATAGTCTTATGCTGAAAATATCCAAAAAAACGGACTACGCCCTGATGGCGCTCCAGCATATCGCTTCGGTCCAGTTTGGCGATACGACTCCCGGACGGGTCGTCAATACGAAAGAGATCGCGGAGGAATATAACATTCCGCTCGAATTGCTGGCCAAAGTGCTCCAGGCCCTATCGAAAAGCGGGATGATCGAAAGCCATAACGGGCCGAAAGGCGGCTACCTGTTGGCCCGGAGCGCCAGGCAGATCACCATCGCCCAGATCCTAGAAAGCATTGAAGGACCCTTGGGAATTACCGATTGTTCCCACGAAAAAGAGGGCGAGTTCTGCATGCAACGTGAACATTGCAATATCCGCACGCCCTTGTTGAAAGTACAAGACAGTATTTACCAACTGCTGAACAACATGACCCTGCAGGACATGTTGGGCGGCACACCGCTGATTACTATTCAGTCCCCGACTGCACAAGGAGTAGAACGATGAAGTTTCCGATCTTCCTGGATAACCATTCCACGACGCCGATGGATCCTCGCGTGCTAGAGGCCATGCTTCCATATTTTGTCGAGAAATTCGGCAATGCCGCCAGCCGCAACCATGCCTTTGGTTGGGAAGCTGAAGAGGCGGTCGAAACAGCCCGCAAGCAGATTGCCCGCCTGATCAAGGCGGATCCGAAGGAAATTGTGTTCACGAGCGGTGCGACGGAATCCGACAACCTGGCGCTCAAGGGCGTCTTGGAAATGTACAAGGAAAAGGGGAATCACATCATTACCTCCGCCACTGAGCATCGAGCGGTACTGGATACGACCAAGTCACTCGAAGCCAAAGGGTTGACCACGGTAACGTATCTCCCCGTCGACAAGCAGGGCATGGTCAATCCTCAGGACGTCCGCAACGCAATCACCGACAAGACCATCCTTATTTCCGTGATGCTGGCCAACAACGAAATCGGCACGGTCAATCCTGTACAGGAGATCGGCAAGATTGCCAAAGAAAAAGGCGTGCTCTTTCATTGCGATGCCACACAGGGTGTGGGAAAAATTCCCGTCGACGTCCAGGCCATGGGCATCGATCTCATGTCCTTCTCCGCTCACAAGATTTACGGTCCGAAAGGGGTCGGCGCCCTCTATGTCAGGAAAAAGAACCCGCGGGTGAGGATCGCCGCTCAAATTGATGGTGGCGGACATGAGCGCGGAATGCGTTCGGGTACGTTGCCGGTTCCCTTGATCGTCGGCTTCGGTAAGGCCTGTGAGATCTGCGAGCAGGAAATGGCCGCTGAGTCGGCCCACCTCTCCAATATGCGGGATCGGCTCCAGGCTGGCATTATGGCCGCGCTGGAAGAGAGTTATCTGAACGGCCACCCCACACATCGGCTGCCGGGGAATCTGAATATTTCCTTCGCCTACGTGGAGGGAGAATCGTTGCTGATGGGCATGAAGGAGATCGCGTTGTCATCGGGATCTGCCTGTACGTCCGCAACCCTCGAGCCCTCGTATGTCCTTCGGGCTCTTGGCGTTGGAACTGAGCTCGCGCATTCGTCGATCCGCTTTGGTTTGGGCCGGTTTAATACGGAGGAGGAGATTGACTACACGATCAAGAAGGTTATCGAAATTGTGACGAAGCTGCGGGAGATGTCTCCGCTGTATGAAATGGCTAAAGAAGGGGTTGACTTGAAATCGGTTCAGTGGGCCGCTCATTAAGAAAGAGGAAGAAACATTAAGAGGAAGAAACATTCCAGATTTCAGAGCTCAAATCTCAAATTCATTCGGAGGCTACCATGGCGTACAGTGACAAAGTCGTCGATCATTTCAATAATCCCCGTAACATGGGAAGTTTTAAGAAGGAAGAGGACGGCGTCGGTACCGGGATGGTCGGCGCGCCGGAGTGCGGCGACGTCATGAAACTGCAGATCAAGGTCCAGAATGACACGATTGTGGATGCCAAGTTCAAGACCTTCGGGTGCGGATCCGCTATCGCCAGTTCGAGCCTGGCGACCGAGTGGTTGAAAGGCAAAACGCTCGAAGAAGCCCAAAAGATCAAGAACACGGACATTGTGCAGGAGTTGAACCTCCCGCCCGTGAAGATTCACTGTTCCGTGCTGGCCGAGGATGCCATCAAGGCAGCGTTGGCCGACTATCAGAAGAAGGCTGAGAACAAGTAACGGCAGGAAGGAGCGCCTCATGGATACGACGAATACTGAAACTCAGGCGCCGGTGATCACCCTGACGGAGGCGGCGATCAAGGAAGTCAAACGCTTGGTCAACGTCCAGGGCATCACGGAAGGCGGGCTTCGTCTTGGCGTCAAAGGAGGAGGCTGCTCGGGCCTGAGCTACACGATCAATTTTGACGAGAAGATCGGTCAATACGATCAGGTCTATGACTTCGATGGCGTCAAGGTCATCATTGACGCCAAGAGCGCAATCTATCTCCAAGGAACGCAACTCGACTATCAAAAAGATCTCATGGGCGGAAATTTCAAGTTCGTCAATCCAAACGCCAACAAGACCTGCGGCTGTGGAGAGTCGTTCTCCGCATAACGCACGAGAGCAGAGAGCGGATGTTTAGACAGGCATGGCCAGTAGCCATGCCTGTTTTGTCAGAACGGACGACATGGATCATTCACAGACCCAGCATACCGGGCGGCGCGAATTGCAAATGGCCCGGAGCATGTGCTGGCACTGCCAGTCAGAAGTGTCCGGGGAATATTTCTGTGAACGTTGCGTCAAGGTGCAACCCGTTTCGAAAGAGGCGGATTACTTTACTTGCCTCGGGTTTCCACGCCGGTTGACCATCGATCCCCAGAAGCTCGAAGCCAAATTTTACGAACTGAGCCGGGCCTTTCATCCCGATTTCTATCAGAACAAAAGCGAAACCGAACAGGCGATCAGTCTTAGCAATGCGGCAACGCTGAACACCGCCTACCGGACACTTCGCGATCCGATCCAACGCGCGGAATATCTGCTCGCTATTGAAGCCGGAGCCGTCAAGGAAATCAGGACCACGCCCCCGGCGGACCTGTTTGAAGAAATTCTTGAACTCCAGGAGACCCTCGAAGAGTACCGGGCGTCGGATCAGTCGTCGCAGACCGGGCAGCAACTGCGCTCGAAACTGCAGAGTGAGCAGCACGCCCTGGAAGAGAGAAAGCAGGAGATGGAAACGCAGCTTCAGCACCTCTTCGTTGAATGGGATGCGCTGCAGGATCGAGGCGAGGCCACGAGCGACGCGCGTACCCAGCGTGACCGTCTGCTGAAGCGCATGCGCGAGATTCTCTCCAACCGCACCTATGTCAGGAACATCGTCAACGACCTCGTCGCAACAATCGGATAAACATGCCTCGAATCGTCGGAATTGATCTCGGAACCACGAATTCGCTCGTCGCCTATATGAAGGACGGCGTCCCGACGGTCATACCCGGCCGAGGGGGACGGACCATGGTGCCTTCGGTCGTGGCCATGACGGACAACGGTTTGATCGTCGGCGATCCGGCCAAGGAGCATCTCACACGAAATCCTGCCCGCACCGTCTACTCCGTCAAACGGTTTATGGGAAAGGGATTGGCAGACGTGCAGAGCGAGCTGGCCTATTTCCCCTATGCGCTGACCGAACAGGGCGGGGTGATCAGGATTAAGCTGGGTGACAAATCCTATTCGCCTCCGCAGATTTCCGCGATGATCTTAAAAGATCTTAAGCAGCGGGCGGAAGCGCATCTCGGCGAGAGCATCTCCAAATCCGTCATCACCGTGCCGGCGTATTTCAATGACAGCCAGCGACAGGCGACCAAGGATGCGGGGATGATTGCCGGACTCGAAGTCGTGAGGATCATCAATGAACCCACCGCGGCGTCACTTGCCTATGGGCTCCAGGAAAACACGCAAGGAACGATCGCCGTGTATGATCTCGGAGGCGGCACTTTCGATATCTCCATTCTCAAGCTGAAAGACGGCATTTTTGAAGTGCTGGCCACCAACGGTGATACTCACTTGGGTGGCGACGACATCGACCGCCGCGTCGCCGACCTCTTTGTAAACGATATCCGCAGCGCCTTCGGCATTAATCTGATGGCCTATCCGGACCATATGCAGATTGTCCGGCTGGAGGCAGAACGAGCGAAAATCCGGTTGTCCGACAGCGAGAAAACCGAGATCGCCATCGATCTTCCCGAGGGGAAAGGCCGGTTCACTCGAGCATTGACACGTGATCAGCTCGAAGCGTTGACGACGGATATCGTTGAACGAACGCTGGGGCCCTGTCGCTTAGCATTAAAAGATGCGGGGCTCACGCCAGAGGGCATCAACGAAGTGGTGTTGGTGGGCGGATCAACGCGCATGCCGCTGGTGCGCGACCGAGTCCAGGCGCTGTTCGGCAAACAGCCCCACTGCCATCTCAATCCCGATGAGGTCGTGGCGCTCGGAGCGGCCGTCCAAGCGGATATTCTCACCGGCGGGACGACGGACATGTTGCTGTTGGACGTCACGCCGCTGTCGCTCGGCATCGAAACCATGGGCGGTGTCATGAGCAGTCTGATCAGACGGAACAC
>JAICVE010000256.1 GCA_025935475.1 Nitrospira sp.
CAACGGCCGCCTCTGCATGGTCAGTGCAGGCGCCGGCAACAAGAAAGCGTTCGGCATCGACCGAGCCGCCAACTCGTGGGAAGACATCGTTCTTGCCGACGTGATCCTGTGCGCGGGCACCAATGTCGCCGAATGCTCTCCGATCACGGTCGACTACATCTGGCGGGCGCGGGATCGGGGCGCGAAGCTGATCATGGTCGACCCCCGCGCTACTCCGTTGGCACGGACCTGCGACCTTCACTTGCCCGTCCGCTCCGGAGGCGACTCCGCCCTCTGGCTAAGAGTAGTACCTCCGCATGGAATGGCCTACCGCGCCCGGAGCGCTTATCGACCCGAAGGAGGATGACATGATTACGATGACGTCAGTGGCTGAAGGGAAAATCCGAGAGCTGATGCAGGAAGAGAAAGACACGATTGGTCTTCGAGTATTTGTAAAAGGCGGCGGCTGCCATGGCTACCAATACGGCATGGCCTTCGAGTCCCAGGTAGGCGAGGACGACACGGTCATCGAAAAGGGTGACGTCAAAGTCATTATGGATTCGCAAAGCGCTCCGCTGCTGGTCGGCTGCGAAGTGGATTACCAGGACACGATGCAAGGCTCCGGTTTTGCCATCAAGAACCCGCAAGCCAAAACGACCTGTGGATGCGGCAGTTCATTCAGCGCATGACTCGCTGCGCAGCAAGCTAGAGGAGGGTGGATCCATGGAAAACGTATCAGTCATCGGAACACAAAATAAAAAAGGCCAGGTCATCACCGACCCCCGCGTCATGATGAACGAGGCGCCTCGCACACCGTCGTTCTACACCGGGAGCGAAGTCATCAAAGAAGCCGTGAGGCGCGCCAACGTCGATGTTATGGTGGCCTATCCCATAACACCCCAGAGCGAAGCAGCCGCCCTTTGCGGCGAACTCTTTGCCGAGGGCTATATCGGCGACTACTTCCGCGGCGAAAGCGAATTTGCCGTCATGTCGCAATGCGCCGGCTCTGCGTTCGGCGGGGCCCGTGTCTTTACGACGACCGCCGGGCCTGGCACGCTGCGCGCAATGGAAAACTTCCCCATGTGGGCCGGGGCGCGCTTGCCGATCCAATGCATTGTCACCTGCCGAGGCATCAATTCACCCCTCTCGATCCAGCCGGACACGATCGAGATCGCCTATCTGATGAACACCGGCATGCTGGTCTGGCACGCGGAGACGGCTCAGGACTTTTACGATTGGATTCTCAAAGGCTACATGGTCTCGGAAGAGCCGGATGTGCATTTGCCCTTGGCCCTCTGTTGCGATGGCTTCTTCGTGACCCATACGAAAGATACCGTCGATCTGACCCCCGCCGACATGTGCCTGCCGCCCTACGATCCGTACCGGTCGCCGGTTCCCTGCATGGACATGGAATGTCCCCCGGTCCGCATGATGCGCGATCCGTTCGTCATGAAGAGCAACTACATCAGCTACGCCACGCATGCGAGCTGGCAGCAGGAAATCTGGGCTGCCGCGGAACGGTCCCGGAAGCATACGATCGCCTGGCTGGATGGACTGATCGATACCGAGAACCTTGATGCCGAGGTGCTCATCGTGGCGTCCGGAACCGCGGTCTCTCAAGGGCGTGAAGCCATCCGTCTGCTGGCCGATGAAGGCATCCGTGTGGGGCTGGTGAAGATCAAGACACTCCGGCCTTGGCCGCAGGAAGAACTCCGGGAAGCCACCAAGCATGCCACACATATCATCGTGCCCGAGTTCAATGTCATCGGGTGGCTGGCACGGGAGATCAAATCGACGATCCCCCGCCCCGAGCGAGTCATTGCCGGACCGCGTGTGTGCGGGGGCATGACCATGCCGCCGGAAATCATCGTGGAAGAAATCAAGAAGGCGCTCGGCGTCCGATCCGAGGTATTGGCCGGACGCGGGGGTTGACCGGAAAGGCGCGGGCCGACCAGACAAGAACAATTTGCTTATCGGCGCGCCTGCGCCGACCCACAAGAGAGGACGGTGTTCGATGAGTCTCAATTATGTGAAGTTTTCACCAGGATTTGAAGCGTTCATGCCGAAAGAGTACCGCGACATGGTGGAGCACGGGCCATTCGGGAAGAAGACCACGGTCTCGCAGATGGGGAGTTTCAAGGAAATTCTCGAGGAACATCCGATGTGCGCCGGCTGCGCCATGACGCTGTTCATCCGGTTGGCGGTCATCGCAGTCCCCAATCCCGAAGACACGATCATGGTCGGGACGGCGGGATGCGGCCGGCTGGCGATTTCGCAGGCGGCCATTCCCTTCGTGTACGGCAACTACGGCGACCAAAACGGCGTGGCCAGCGGCTTGTCGCGTGGCTTGCGCATCCGATTCGGCGATCAGCCCAAGGATGTCGTCGTGATGGCGGGCGACGGCGGCACGGCCGACATCGGATTTCAGCAGGTACTCCATTCGTGGTTCCGGAAGGAACGCTTCACGACAATCATGCTGGATAATGAGGTGTACGGCAACACGGGCGGACAAGAAAGCGGCATGACGACCAGAGGCGCGGTCCTCAAGATGGCGCCGCTCGGCAAGAAATTCGAGAAGATGGACATGGTGGCCATGGCCAAAATCGCCGGCTGCGCCTATATCGCCACCGTCGTGCCCAACACTCCGCGGCGCGTGGAGAGCTGTATCAAGAAGGCGGTGCTGATCGCCCGAGAGGTCGGTCCGACCTATATTCAAGCCTATACGTCCTGCAACATCGAATACGCGATCCCGACCGACCAGGTGATGGCGGATGCCAAGGCCGTCGAGGATGATCGTTATAAATTTGCCGAATATGTCAGCGATGAGGCCAAGGAATATCTGACGGCGCGGTACGGGTACAAAGAGTTTGTCCAGAAACCGGCAGCGGCGGTCACACATGCCTAATCACGAAAGCTGAATCGTCTACCGTCACTGACGGTGGACGAGTACTCACGAGGTGAATAATGGCACACGCACACACACAGATGACGCTCGAGAAGCCTTCATTACGGTACACGCTGAGCTACGGCATGCGGCTGGACAAGGTCAAGACACCGGAGCCGGCACATCCTCAGGCATCGCTCGCCCTGCCGGACGGTTCGTCGGGCAGGATGACGCTGCAGGTGACAAATGGCACGGCGGATGAAATCAAGGCACAGCTGCTCGAACGCGTCGACGCTTTTTTTCAGGAGCATGCCGGCGAGTGAGTCCAACTGTCAGGGTCGGGGCGCCGCCTCTGATGTCCATTCAGATAGCTCATGAGGAGTCCACAGACCATGCAGACGCTGGACATCCATCGTCCTGAGATGCCCGATCTTCAGTTCGTGCTGTTGGTGACGGCACTCTGTACCTCACGGCTGACCGTGCTCAACATCCCGAGCACACTCCGCACCTCGATGTTTGACCGTTGTTGGGCGCTGATCCACGAGAGCCCGCCTCCCCGAAGGACGGAGCAGCGGGTGTTAGACTTGCGGCCATGGACGGAATTGACCGTCGAGGCGATGGCGGAGACCATCCGCGTGGGCCTGACCGAGGCGGGCATCCACACGCTGGCGTGGGATCATGTCGCCAGCGAACCGAGACGCGCCAGCACGCCGGAAGCACAAATCCTCATCGATCGCCTCTCGCATCTTTTTCCACACCCGTCCGAGGCCAAAGATGCCGCAAGCGGAGAGGTGGGAGTGGAAACAGAAGCCCCTCGGGAGCAGGGACCTGACGTCCTGCAACTCCTGGGTGAGATGGCCGCATTGATGGCCAAGTTGGCACCCGCCTTGGAACGCCGCGCTGCAGACCTCAAGGGAGAAGGAAAACCGGACACGTTGGTCGAGACGTTACGGAAGGGCGCAGAGCTCATGCACGACAGCGGGGACATGTTCCTCGCCTGGGCCCAGCACTATGCCGAGCTCAGCGACAACACAGCCTCCTAGTGCTCCATGCGTGTCAAAACAGTCGGGAGTCCTCGGTGTCCTTCACACATCATCAGGAGGTTCGATGTCATCGTCCATTGTCGTCTTTGAAGTTCTTCGGGCCGAGAACGAAACCGTATTTCTTCTGCGTGTCGTGCAAGCCGCTCTGAAGGCATATCGAAACACTGACCATAGGAGCGTGGAAACCCCATCGAATCCTGCTCATCGCTTCAGTACCTCGACACCATTTCAGCCTTTGCACCATCCTGAGCCTGAGCCTGTGTCCCGTTAGTCATCCGACAGGATTGGTTGGACCGCTTACCGTCCCTGAAGACAGGCTTCGACTGCACCGACGTCGCCGCGCTCCATGGCGACCTGTACCCGCAGGGACTCAGCATCGCGGTTTATGGACGCCACTGCCAGAGGCTTTCCGTTTTTGCGATACGCCACCAAGCAATCGCGATCCGCGATGCGTCCTCTTATGCTGACGTCATCCCATGCCTGCGCAAAGCCCACGTAGCCGATCGTCACGTCGTAATGGGCGCTCCAGAAAAATGGCACGGTAGTGTACGGCTGATGGTGACCCAGGATATTTTGTGCAGCGGCTTGACCATGCTGCTCGGCCACGACCCAGTGCTCGACCCGTATGGAAGTGCCGGTGTAGCGGTCCGGCCAGCGTGCGATGTCGCCGGCGGCCCAAATCTCCGGGACACGCGTGCGCAAGTATTCATCCACCAGTACACCGCCGTCGATCGCCAACCCCGCTTGTTTCGCCAGTTCCATATTTGGTCGGACACCGATCCCGACGACCACCAGGTCGGCCTCGAGCATCGTCCCGTTCTTGAGTGTGATGGATTG
>JAICVE010000125.1 GCA_025935475.1 Nitrospira sp.
ACCAGCCGCTCAACAGCCGTCTGCTCGAAATTGCCGGCGATGGCGATGACGATTTGGCCGGGATCGTAATGCGCATCGATGTAGCCCAAGAGATCCGGTCGCTTCAGGCTCTGAATCGTCGCTTCACGGCCTAAGATCGATCGGCCGAGCGGATGGCGTCCCAGCACTTGACCGGTGTGCAGTTCCTGTACAAGGTCTTCCGGATCATCCTGCACCATGCGTATTTCCTCGAGAACGACCTGCTTCTCCTTTTCGACTTCCTTGGAGTCGAAACGCGAATGGTGAAACAAATCGGCCAGGAGTTCGAGGGCCTCCTTTAGCTGTTGGTCAAGAACTTTGACGTAGAAGGTCGTCGTCTCGCGGGTGGTGAAGGCATTCATCTCGCCGCCGAGGCCGTCAATTTCACGGGAAATCTCCGTGGCCGAACGCGAGCGCGTGCCCTTGAAGAACATATGTTCGATGAAATGGGAGTAGCCGGCCTGTGCGGGTTGTTCGTCACGGGATCCCGTATTGACCCAAATACCGACCGTGACGGACTTGAGCGTCGGAATGCGCTCAGTCACCACCCGCATGCCATTGTCCAGCACGAGCTTGCGGTACAAGATGCTTACCCGGAAGTCTGGTCTTTGGTGCCCGCGCCGGTGGGAGCCGGCATGGTTTCCTTGCGACTGAGCCGAATCTTTCCCTGACGGTCAATTTCCAGCACCTTCACGAGAATCTGATCTCCTTCCGACACTTCGTCAGCCACGGATTTGACGCGGTGATGTGCCAACTGGGAGATGTGGACGAGCCCGTCGGTTCCCGGCAGCACCTCCACGAACGCACCGAAGTCCATAATTTTCCGTACGGTGCCGAGATAGGTCTTGCCGATTTCCACCTCTTCAACGATCCGGTTGATCATGTCCTTTGCTTTTTCCAGCGAGGCGTTGTCCACCGACGCAATGGTGACAATTCCGCTGTCTTCGATGTTGATCTTTACACCGCAATCCGCCTGAATGCAGCGGATCATTTTCCCCCCGGGGCCAATGACTTCGCGGATCTTGTCCTGCTTTACCTTCATGGTGAAAATCCGTGGGGCGAATGCCGACATATTGGCTCTCGGCGTTTCGAGAGCTTTCTGCATGCAGCTCAAAATGTGCAATCGGCCGGCCTTCGCCTGCTCCAGCGCCTGATGCATCAAGGTGGGCGTGATGCCTCCGATTTTAATGTCCATTTGCAGGGCGGTGACGCCGCGCTTGGTTCCGCAGACCTTGAAATCCATATCGCCCAAATGATCTTCCAAGCCCAGAATATCGGACAAGATCATGACACGATCCTGTTCCTTGATCAGTCCCATCGCGATGCCGGCGACCGGCTCTTTGATCGGCACACCCGCATCCATCATCGCCAGGGTTCCACCGCAGACGGTCGCCATAGAAGACGAGCCGTTAGACTCAAGGATATCGGAGACGATGCGCAGCGTGTAGGGAAACTGGTCTTTGCTGGGGATCACCGGCTTCAGCGCACGCTCGGCCAGCGCTCCATGCCCGACTTCCCGACGGCCCGGCGAACGGAGCGGCCTGGCTTCACCCACGCTGAAGGGGGGAAAGTTGTAATGGAGCATGAAGGTCCGGGTGTATTCCCCTTCCAAGGCGTCGATCCGTTGCTCATCATCCGTCGTGCCCAAAGTCACGACGGCCAAGCTTTGCGTTTCTCCCCGGGTAAACAGGGCGGAGCCGTGAGTGCGCGGCAGCACGCCGACCTCCGAGGTGATCGGCCGAATATCCGCCGGCCCACGCCCGTCAGCACGTGACCCTTTCTCAAGAATCATGTTCCGGACTTCGGTGTACTCCAACCCATGGAATACGACTTTGATATGGCGTTCTCGATTGGGGTCATCCGGCTGCTTGAGTTTTTCAATGGCCTCCTTGAGGATCACGTCGAGCCGCTCTTGCCTCGCGGTCTTGTTGGGAATCATGATGGCGTCTCGAATGCCCTGTGCCGCGACGGCTTTCACCTGCGTCGCAAGGTCGGGAGCAATCTCTTCGGTGGCCACCGCACGCTTCGGTTTGTTACCAGATAACACGCGCAGCTCATTGATCTTGGCCACAATCTTCTTGATTTCGGCATGAGCGAGCTCGATCGCTTCGAGCATGGTCGCTTCGGGCAGCTCATTGGCTCCGGCTTCCACCATCATGACCGCGTCGGCAGTTCCGGCGACGACCAAATCCAGCTCGCTGCTCTTCAGCGTTTCGAGGTCAGGATTCACGACGAGTTGACCGTTGACCCGTCCGATCTTGATACCGGCGATGGGACCGAGAAATGGAATGTTGGAGACCGCGAGTGCGGCCGAAGCGGCAGTTATCCCGATGACATCCGAAGAGCCGGTCCTATCGGACGAGAGTACGGAGGCAATGACTTGCGTCTCGAAGTAATATCCCTCGGGGAATAACGGACGAAGCGGCCTGTCGATCAAGCGGCTGGTGAGCACTTCTTTTTCAGAGGGGCGTCCTTCTCGCTTGAAGTAGCCCCCTGGAATTTTTCCAGCAACATAGGCTTTTTCCTGATAGTCGACGGTCAGCGGAAGGAAGTCTACTCCAGGTTTGGCGTTTTGAGACGCGACTGCCGTGGCAAGCACCACGGTGTCCCCGTACGATGCCCAGATTGAGCCGTCAGCTTGTTTGGCGACCCTGCCTGTTTCCAGTCTCAGGGTCCGCCCCGCGACGTCAAGTTCAACGTGTACCATCTATGGTCTCCTCATGTTGTGCCCCACAGATGCCCACAGAGATACGCTCGAGAGCCGCAGCGACGACGAGCGCATCCCAGTGTTCACCTGTGCGACGGTGGCCTGCTGTCGACGAGCGCGACAGCAGGATCTTGATTACTTTCGAATGCCCAAGCGCTCGATGATCGCCCGGTAGCGGGCATCGTCGATGTCACGGAGGTAGTCCAACAACCTCCGGCGGCGTCCCACGAGTTGCAGCAACCCGCGCCGCGAGTGGTGATCCTTCTTATGGAGCTTGAAGTGTTCGGTCAAATAGGTGATCCGGTTCGTCAACACGGCGATCTGAACCTCCGGTGACCCCGAATCAGTGTCATGCTGCCGATACCGTTTGATCAATTCGGCCTTCGCGTCCTTCAACAAAGCCATTTGGGATTCTCCTCTTCCTTTTTCTTTTCGTTCATTCCCACAGTGTCGCGAATACTTTCTCTATCGCAATCCGATCAGGGTACGGCTCCGATGACCGACCAATGGCCAATAACCGTCCGCTACCATTATGAATGCGCACGGCCATGTCCGCTTTCAGTGGCAGCCGACCGTCCTTCGCCGGCACGACGTCTGACCACATCACCGGCCCTCCATGGCACACACGATCTGCTGCCCGCGCGTCGATCACCACAACCGGCAGATCCCGCAACGCGTCATCGAGCGACCAGACGTGCTCCGCCAAAGCGCCAAGATGATGATTGCGGATAATTGCATCGACAGTGAGAGCCCGGTTCAGCTTCAGCGGACCCACGCGGGTCCTTTCCAAGGTCCGAAGATGGGCACCGACTCCCAACGCCTTCCCGATATCGGCACACAGCGACCGAATGTATGTGCCCTTCGAGCACACCACCCGGAGTGCGACGTCCTGGCCGTCGGCGACATCGAGTACATCTAATTCATGGATGACGACCATCCGGGCGTCTCGAGCAATCGTTTTGCCAGCACGAGCAGAGCGGTATAAGGGTACGCCGTCGACTTTCACCGCCGAATACATCGGCGGGATCTGCTCGATAGCGCCTCGGAACCGTCCTACGGCTTCAAGGATCGCGGCATGCGTGAGATGTTGCGTCGAGTGACGGTCCAGAATGGTGCCGGTGGCATCCAAGGTATCTGTGGTCTCCCCCAAGCGCAGCTGGGCGTGGTACTCCTTGTCCCATTCAACGAGATACTCCGCAATGCGAGTGCCCTTTCCGATCAACAGAGGCAGCAGGCCGGTTGCGGCAGGATCCAGGGTGCCCGCATGGCCAACCTTCGCTCCTCCGAGCAACTGCCGGAGCTTTGCAACGACATCATGCGAGGTCCATCCGGCTTCCTTATTCACGGCCAAGACACCGTTCATCACCTCACATTTTGGCACCGTCGCAGTCATAGGGATTGTGCGCTACGAAGTAGGCTCCTCCGGTTCGTCGTCCGTTTTCTCATGAATCTCATCTAATAACTGCAGCACACGATCACCGCGCGGTCCGCTGAGGTCCTTCATGAACACGATCTCTGGGAGATACCGCAGGGTCAGCCGGCGCCCCAACTCGCTTCGGACAAAACCACTGGCCTTGCTGAGTCCCGCAAAGACATCCTTTGTCTCCGCTTCGCTCCCCAAGGCCGTGACAAAGACACGGGCAATGCGCAAATCATTCGTCAATTCCACGTCCGTCACCGTCACGGAGCGGACGCGAGGGTCTCGGATCTTCCGCAACAGGATGTCGGCCACCTCGATGCGGATCTGATCGGCAACGCGCTCGGCCCGGCTGTATCCCGTCTTGGCCATCGCCCAGCTCCTTGACCAGCCTGCCATTGCCCATGACAAGCCTTTGAACCGTCACAACAACTCGATTCGAGACTGGACGATCTCGACAACTGAATGACTTCTGATCAGATTGAGGGCCTGGTCCAACACCTGGTTCACGTGCCGCCCGTCATTGGCGACGCAGGCTAATGCCAGCACCGCCTTCTGCCACAGATCCTGGTCCTCGATTTCAGCCACCGACAGATTGAATTTCTGCCGCAGTCGATCTTTCAGACTCAGAAGAACCTGCCGCTTGTCTTTCAACGATTGACTGTCGGCGATGAAAAGCTCGATCGTGCAGAGCCCGATGGCGACGCTCACAATACGACCGGTTCATGACTGCTTATCCTGCCTTCTGTCCACCGGCTACTCAACATTCCCCGTCACAGTTTTGCGGCGATCTTGTCGATGGCATAGGCTTCGATCACATCCCCGGCCTTGATATCGCTGAAGTTCTCCACACCGATACCGCACTCGTAGCCTTGCTGGACCTCGCGAACGTCGTCCTTGAATCGGCGCAAAGAGCCCAACCTCCCCTGATACACCACGACATTGTCGCGAATCACTCGAACACCTGCACTCGCACGTGTGATCGTGCCGTCAATGACGTACGAACCCGCAATCGTGCCGGCTTTTGACACGCTGAAGACTTGACGCACTTCAGCACGACCGAGCACCCGCTCTTTCAGTGTCGGCTCCAGCAGGCCCTCCATCGCCGCCCTGATATCGTTCAATGCGTCGTAAATGATCGTGTAGAGCCTGACGTCGACGTGTTCCTTCTCCGCAAGGTCGGAGGCCTTGGGCTCGGGTCTGATGTTGAATCCGATGATGATCGCATTCGAAGCCGCCGCGAGCAGAACGTCAGATTCGGTGATTCCGCCGACACCGTTATGGATGACTCGGAGCTTCACCGCGTCAGTCGGCAGCTTTTCAACCGCCGTCGCCAAAGCTTCCGCAGATCCTTGGACATCGGCCTTGATGACGAGCGATAGTTCCTTGACGGACCCTTCCTGGATCTTGGCGAACAGATCGTCCAGCGAGACCTTGCCGGCGCCGGCCAACTCGGCCGCGCGCTGTTTGCTCGCGCGATCGTCCGCAATCTCACGGGCGATTCGCTCGTCTTTCACGGCCTGGAACACATCACCGGCCGACGGCACGCCCGGCAACCCGATCACCTCGACGGGAACCGACGGACCGGCCTGTTGGACCTTGACACCGGTATGACTGATCAAGGCGCGCACTTTGCCGCTGAACGCGCCGACGACAAACGCGTCGCCGGCATGCAGGGTGCCGCTTTGCACTAACACCGTGGCCACCGGGCCTCGGCCCCGCTCGAGTTTAGCTTCGACGACCGCGCCCTTGGCGAACTGATGAGGATCCGCCTTCAATTCCAGCACTTCAGCCTGAAGTAAAATCATTTCGAGCAGCTGATCGAGGCCGGTCTTTTGTTTCGCCGAGACTTCGACCATGATCGTATCCCCGCCCCATGCTTCTGAGATCAAGCCATGTTCAGAAAGCGCATTCCGCACGCGGTCAGGATTGGCGCTCGGCTTGTCAATCTTGTTCATGGCGACGATAAGCGGGACGCCGGCCGCTTTGGCGTGATGAATCGCCTCCACCGTCTGCGGCATGACGCCGTCGTCCGCGGCAACGACCAGGATGACGATATCCGTGACCTTCGCGCCTCGCGCGCGCATCGCGGTGAACGCCTCATGGCCCGGCGTATCGAGAAACGTCACCTGCTTGCCATGGACGGTGACCGTATAAGCGCCGATGTGCTGCGTGATGCCTCCCGCCTCGCCTTCTGCGACCTTGGTTTCGCGAATGGCGTCCAACAAAGATGTTTTGCCGTGGTCGACATGGCCCATGATCGTCACGACCGGCGGCCGAGGCTCGAGCCGAACTTCGCCTTGCACCTGCGTGATGTCCTCGAGCAAATCTTCACCCGCTTTCTCGACGGCGATTTCCACCTTCACTCCGGCCTCTTCGGCGAGCATTGAGGCTGCTCCAACGTGCATCGACTGATTGAAAGTCAACATCTGCCCCATGTCCATGAGCTTGCGCACGATATCCGCCGGTCGTTGACCGATTAATTCGGCGAACTCCTTGACGGTCATGCCCGGCGTGAGCTTGACGCTTTTTTTCCGCGGCTTGGTAATCTCAGCCGGTGTGCTGTGATGGACGTGCTTGCTGCGGTCGTCGCGCCGCTGAACAGGGATCGCTCGAAGGTCCTGCCAGCGGGCGGCATCTTCACGCACACGCACTTCGTCTTCTTCCCGAGAGCGGCCTGGCTTGCGAGCTTTTTTCAGCTTGTCCTTCGAGACTTCGGTTTGGAGCTCTTCGAGCACCTTCTTCTTGCCGGATAGTGCTTCAGGACTTGGTGGCGTAGCGGGTTTGGTGACCGCCGGCGGCTCAGCCGCCACGGGGGCACTGCTGGGAGCATGCGCTTCGTGATGAACCACCGGGCTTTCCGCCGGGGGATGCAACGGTGACATCGTCGAGGGAGCAGCAGTTTCCGCAGGATGGGCTGCAAGCGGTTCGTGTCCGAAGGGTGCCGGTTCCTCAGTGGTCGATTCATCGGCGCGTTTTCGCTTGATGAGGATGCGGCGTTTGTCCGGTTTGGATTCTTCAATGGGGGCATGAACGCCGGCGCCCTTGGCTCCTGCTGGGTGGTGGGCTACCCCATCCGCATGTCTGTCCGGACGCCCGACAGCATCTGACTTCATCCCGGTCTTCTGCTTGGGCCCTAGTTTCTCCAGGGCTTTCTGCACTGCATCGGGTTCGAGGGCGCTACTGTGGGAGGCGACGGTGATGCCCAAACGCTTGAGTTCCGGGATCAGATCCCGATTCTCCATCCCAAGCTGTTTGGCAAGTTCGTACACGCGCATACGGTGAATCGTTACCCTTCTGCCTCTTGCTGGGCCTTTTCCTGTTGACGTGCCTCTTCCTGCTGCCGTTGTGCCTCGGCTTCTTCGGCGAGAGCGGCCTTGATTTCCTTGTCACGCTCGGCCTTTTCTTTTTCGTACTCTGTCGCGCTGATGATGTCGATCTTCCAGCCGGTCAATCGCGCCGCCAACCTGACGTTTTGGCCGTTTTTGCCGATGGCGAG
>JAICVE010000426.1 GCA_025935475.1 Nitrospira sp.
AAGACGCAATCCTACGAGTGAGCGGAGGGCACGAAGAAAAGAGCGCATAATAAAGCCTTCCTCGATGAGGACTTACATAGATAGTCTGGGGAGCGGCCGTTCGCCCGACCCTGTAGGAGATCGTGCTAGGCGACAACAGGCGTCAGCAAGAACTGCACCAACTCGTAAACAAAGCCATGGCCTTTCCTAGGTGCGTCGATCCCAAGGAATTTACCGCATGTGGTGGACAAGCTGTCCGGAGAAAGGAAAATTGGGGACAAGTTGTCAGCGGAGAGGGGGATAAACCTGGCGTGAAGGGATAACATGTATTGCGTGGTCGACAGGAGACTGACGCGTGTCACCTTCTCACTGTGTTACCGCGCTACTTCGTCTAGAACTCTGCGTCAGAGGGCTCTTCTTCCCCGCCGGACTTTCAGCTTTTCCCATCAAGATAATTGAACGAACCGCCAGTTGCTCGTGGTCGATGTGGCAAAACCGCTCGTCGAGACCGAACCCGTTGCGCAGGACCGTGAGGGACTCTTCGTCGATGGCCTCTCGCTGGCCGAGGAGGTGCACGCCGACGCGCTTGAATAATTCGACATACTCGAAGGCGCGCAGCCGGTTATGGTACATGAATTTATTGCCCGCCAGTCTCGTCCACTCACGATCGCTGAATTGCAGAAAGTTGACGGCTGTGATCGAGCCATCGTCGTGTGAAAAGTGGTCGGACGGGTCGATGATGTGGAGCAAGAGTCCGTCGGACGTGAGCACGCGCCCTGCTTCCTTGAGAATCGATGCGATGATGTCTGCAGGAATGTGCTCAAGGACCGTGAAGGAAATGTGGAAGTCGATGCTTCGATCGGGCAGAGGGAGGCGCGCCGCATCGGTTGGTGCGAGATACTCGATGTGGGTCATCAGCATAAGGTCAGCGAGCCGGCCGTCGAACTGCCTGAGCTGGTCGAGACGCTCATGGAAGAGTGGGCGGTCAGCCAGCTCGCCGAAGATCGCGGCGGTCTCGGCGCGGCGACGGCAAAGAAACGCCACCGACTCGAGCGTCAGCTGTTCGGCAAGATAGGTATTGAGATCGACCGTCAAGACTCGCGCGGCTCCGCACAGCCAGAGCGCCAGCGGTATATCGAGTGTGCGACCGGTCCCGACCTCCAGAAAGCTTCTGCCCTCGATCCTATACCCCAATTCCTCCGCCCAGTGCACCATCTTCGCCGCGGCCCGCAGCCGTTCTGAGGGGTCGTATCTGTTGGGCCGCAGGCTCCCAATGCACCGCTGTACGCGGTAGTAAATGGCATCCGACATCGGTAATGCAGCGATCACTCTTGCGAGCCGAGCTTTCCAGCGCCAGTTCATAAAGCTGCCTTCAGGAATTCCGATCGGGTACAGTACCAGCGGCTGAGCCAGCCAGAAGTCAACATAGCGTCATTCAAATATCATCGGCAAGCGATGTGCCGTGGGCGAGCAAGAACCGCACCGTTAGCTTCAAGGGGAATGTTCTCACCTGTCAAGCGGAGCCGCAGCAGAGTCTCGGACATCTTGTCCGAATTCGCAAACTCGAGAGACACGTTGTTCAGCGGCTGGGAGCCGGATGGTCGGCGGCCGCCGGGTCGGTGCGGATGGCGAGTCTCTGGCGCGAAGATGCCCGAACGTCCTCTGCGGGCGCCGGCTCCTTCGCGTCTGCGAACAGTCCGTACAACGTCGGGAGCACGATCAACGTCAATAAGGTCGAGCTGACGAGTCCGCCGATGACGACCACGGCGAGAGGACGTTGAACTTCCGATCCAATGCCGTGAGAAAACGCCAACGGAATCAGACCCAGCATCGCGACCAGCGCCGTCATCAGCACGGGGCGCAGGCGAAGGAGGCAGCCTCGCACGATCGCCTGGTCATCGGCCAGGCCTTCAGCCCGAAGCTGATTGATGTAGGACACGAGCACAATGCCGTTGAGCACCGCCACACCGAACAAGTTAATGAATCCCACTGAGGCCGGCACGCTCAGATATTCGCCTGTGATCCAGAGCGACACGATCCCTCCGATAAGGGCGAAAGGAAGGTTCAGAATGATCAGCGCAGCATGGCGAACAGAATTGAAGGAGGCGAACAAGAGCAAGAAGATCAACCCGATCGTGATCGGTACGATAATTTTTAGACGCGACATGGCACGCTGCATGTTTTCGAATGACCCGCCCCAGATCAGATGGTAGCCCGTCGGCAGCTGCACCTGCTTGGCGATTTTGGCCTGCGCTTCCACGACGATGCTTTCGATGTCGCGTCCTAAGGTATTGAAGCCGACGTAGATTCTTCGCTGGAGACCTTCCCGGCTGATCAACGCCGGCCCTTCGCGCAGTTCGATCTTGGCCAGCTCCCCTAAGGGGATCAGGGCCCCCGTCGCCGTCGTCAAGAGGATGTTGCTGATCGTCTCGACGCTGTCGCGGTAGGTTTTCGGATAGCGGAGAATCAGGTCAAACCGCTTCTGCCCCTCGTAGACCCGGGTGGCCGCCTCGGCGCCGATTGCCGTGGAAATGATTTCCCGGATGTGCGCGACGTTGATGCCATACCGCGCAATTTTCCCTCGGTCAATATCGATCGTGAGGTAGGCCTGCCCGAAGAGTTGTTCCACGCGCACGTCTTTGACGCCGGCGATGCCGGTCATGATCGCCTGCACTTGCTCCGCCGTTTTGCGCAACTGATCCAAGTCCTCTCCGAGGATTTTGACGGTGGCTTCCGAGCGTACCCCCGACAGCAGTTCATCGACGCGCTGTTGAATGGGCTGGCTCAGCAG
>JAICVE010000064.1 GCA_025935475.1 Nitrospira sp.
CCGCCACCGACGGGCCTTGAGCCGCTGCACCAGATCCGCAAGTGAGCCCACAATGTCCAAGAGAGTTTCTCCTCGTCCGTCGGTTTAGTAAGCGGCGTTCAATCGATGCGCGCAGGATTCGGCACATCCTTGAACAGCACATTGACCATGTCCCGACCGCAGTTCAGCCGTTCTGGCAGCGTCGTCGCGACGAGGAAGTGCGCTGCGAGCTCACCCAGCGCGGCGTCACGCGACGCGATGAATCGAGGCACGTCGACCGGCGCGGTCAGCCACAATCCGCGCAGCCGGAAGAATGCGTTGACGAACTCCTCGAAAAAAGTCATCAACAGATACTGAGCCGTCGCCGGCTTGTCCGCCACGTCCTGCGCCTTGCCAAGCCAATGAAAACACGCGGCCTTGAGGCGGATCTGTTCGTTCATGTTGGCGAGCGAAGGCCCCTGACGAAAACGGTGGCTGGCGCGTTCAATGAGCTTCGCGCCGATCGCGTCATGGTCGTGAAGGATGCGTGCCTTGCGAAGGAGAGCGGGCAGTCGCGCCGAATAGGACAGTTCTTCTTCCACGTCTTTATGACCCCAATACCGGATGTCGGCCAGGCGATCGGCCACACGGACGATTTCATGAGCATCGGCCTGGCCTTTCACCAGCACCACCAGATCAACATCACTGTGGGTCGTCACCGCCCGCCGCGCGCCTGA
This sequence comes from Nitrospira sp., assembly GCA_025935475.1. Taxonomy (GTDB): domain Bacteria; phylum Nitrospirota; class Nitrospiria; order Nitrospirales; family Nitrospiraceae; genus Nitrospira_C. The sequence goes on from JAICVE010000064.1 coordinate 696, forward strand.
GCCCACCAATAACACGCTCACGAGATCGCCACCCCGGCGTCCTTTTGCGTGGCGCAGGGCGAGAGTGACGATCTCTTCGTACGCCGGTTCGTTCGGCGGCTCCGGCGGCTCGAGCGGCTCCGGCACGGGAGCCAGCTCAGATTGCAATTCTTCTTTCGTCGGGAGGGTAGGGGTGCCGTCGCCATTCATGCTGACATTCCTTGCGCCGATTGAATTTGCACCGGGAGCGATTCCAACCATTCTTCGAACGGGCGGTCGGCATCGACGATGATCTCCAATTTCCCGTTGGGGAGTCGTCCGACCCGTCCGGGCCGCTCGGGAGACAGTGGAATTTCCACCCACTCGCGGTTGAGACCGAGCGAGTCGGTCAGTTCCAAGATGCGGCTGATCTGTGCGAACGACACAACATCCATCGGCTTGCCCGTCATCATGTTCGCATTCTAGCAGGATGTTTGAAAAGTCCGCCAGCGTGGAAATACGACATGGATGGGAAACGAGTCAGCGCAGGACACGGGCGAACGCCTCGACCGCGACGTCGATCTGCTTGGTCGATACATCGAGGTGTGTAACGGCCCGGAAGCTGGTGACACCGATCGCATTGATCAACACGCCTTCCTGCTTCAGTGCGGCGACGATGGCAGACGCGGAGAGCCGGTTGCCGACGACGTCGAAGATCACGATGTTCGTGTCGACGTGTTGGGGGTTGATCGAGATCGCAGGAATCTGCTGCAGCTTACGGGCGAGCCGCTTGGCGTTTTCGTGATCGTCTTTCAGGCGTCCCACATGATGCTCCAGCGCATAGATGCCGGCGGCGGCGAGAATGCCCGCCTGCCGCATGGCACCGCCATACATTCGCCGGAACCGTCTGGCCCGGTCCATCATCGCGGGATCGTTGGTCAATAACAGCGAACCCGCCGGCGCTCCGAGACCCTTCGAGAGGCAGACGGACACCGTTTCGAAATGCTGTGCGTAGGCGGCGGGCGGCAGGGTGGTGGCGGCCACGGCATTGAAGAGTCTGGCCCCGTCGAGATGCATCGGCACACCGTGCGCCGATGCCACGGCGCGGATGCGTTCGATGGTGGAGAGGGGATAGATGGTGCCGCCTCCGGCATTATGCGTATTTTCGAGACAGATGAGCGCGGTTTGGATGCTATGCGGATCTTTTGGCCGGATGGCCGCTTCCACCTGCTCCGGCTGCATGATGCCGCGGTCTCCGGCCACCCAGTGGAGTTGTACGCCGGCGAGGGCCCCGGCTGCCCCCTGCTCATAGCGAACGATGTGCGCCTTGGTTTCGGCGATGACTTCCTGCCCCGGCTGCGCGTGGCTGCGGATCGCCAGCTGATTGGCCATCGTTCCGGATGGGACGAACAAGGCGGCCTTCTTGCCGAGGAGCCCCGCCACCATCTCTTGGAGCCGATTGACGGTGGGGTCTTCGCCGTACACGTCGTCGCCGACTTCGGCGCGCGCCATCGCCTCGCGCATGGCTTCGGTCGGCTTCGTCACGGTATCGCTGCGCAGATCGATAATTCGCATATCTGGTTGCATACCATAACGAGGTGGACCGAAAAAGTCCAAGTTGGGTAGAGCGCACGTTTCGACGTGCGCGGGGTGGGTGGGTGAGAAGGGGTAAAGCGCACGTCCCGGGTGAGCGATTGCGAAGCAATCGGCGGGCGGGTGGGTGGGTGAAAAAGGCTAAACGATTGCAAAGCAATCGGTGGATCGGGCGGGTGAAAACGATGCGCAGGGCTGGGCGGGTGAGATCCCGGCCGCGAGTTTTTGCTTGCGAAGGCCGACAAGGCCGGTCAGGATGCCGCGCCATGACCGGCCATCACACGATGATACAGTCGCTCACCGGCGCGGACCTTAAAGAAGTCCGGCCGCTCTGTTGGTCCTTTTTGTATTTTTTTAGCCTGCTGTGCGGCTACTACATCCTTCGTCCCGTGCGCGATGAAATGGCGATCGAGGGAGGGGTCCAGCATCTTCCATGGATGATGACGGCGACGTTCGCGACGATGCTCGTGGCGACGCCGCTCTTCGGGTATGTGTCGGCACGCGTTTCGCGCGAGCGGTTGCTGCTCACGGTGTATGCGTTTTTCGCAAGTCATCTCGTCGGATTTTTTCTGCTGATGTCCATCCATGTCGCCCCGCAGTGGATCGCGCGCGTGTTCTTTGTCTGGCTGTCGGTGTTCAACTTGTTCGTCGTCTCTGTGTTTTGGAGTTTTATGGCCGATATTTTCCGGCCCGAGCAGGGGACGAGGCTCTTCAGCATCATTGCCGCCGGTGGCAGCACAGGCGCCATGGTGGGACCGCTGGTGACCACCGGCTTGACATATGTTGTGCCGATTCCGGCGTTGATGCTGGTGTCGGCTGCGCTGCTCGGCCTGTGCTGGTTCTGCATCCGGGCCCTCGACCAATGGTCGAACGAGCAGCCTGGACATGCGAGAGCGCATGTGATGGAACGTCGAGGGCAGGCGATCGGCGGCAGTATGTGGGCCGGCATGCGGCTGGCGTTGTCCTCACGCTATCTGTTGGGCATCTGTGCGTATCTCTTCCTTCTGACGACCACGGCGACTTTCCTCTACCTGGAGCAAACCAGGCTCGTGGGCGAACAAGTCGCATCTGCTCAGGGTCGCACCAGGCTGTTCGCCGTGATGGATCTTGCCGTGAACGTGTTGACGTTCCTGGCACAGCTGTTCGTGACCGGACCCATGATCAGCCGGTTCGGGTTGGCATCGGCGCTGGTCCTCCTGCCCGCCGCGAGCGTCGTGGGATTTGCGGTTATTGGAGCGATGCCGATCTTAGTGTCGTTCATCCTCTTTACGATCGTACGGCGCGTGGGCGAGTATGCCATCGCGAAGCCCGCTCGAGAGGTGCTCTTTACCGTCCTCAACCGCGAAGAAAAGTACAAAGCCAAAAACTTCATTGACACAGCGGTCTCGCGTGGGGGCGATGCCGCCACGGGATGGATCGTCAATGCAGTGAAGGCGATTGGGATCGCTGCGATGCAGATGACCTGGGCGTTGATCCCGGTGGCTTTTGTGTGGGGTTGGCTCGGGTGGTGGCTCGCCAGGCAGGAGGAACGAAAACGCGTGGAACAGGCGCAGGCCTGAGGCAGTTTACTGTCCGAAAAATGTCGTGCTATAGTCCGACTCCCATTTAGGCTAAAAATTGATAGGCTAAAAATTGAGGTGAGAATGCCTGAAGTACCGATTAAGCTTTATCTCGATAAGATATTGAAAACATGTAGAAGTCATGCATCCAGTCTTGGGCTGATTCCTGGACCAGTCAAGGACCGGGTTTTGCGTGCGATGGCGGATCGCCTTACCCGCGACGAGGAGGCGATCCTCGCGGCGAACGAAAAGGATGTCGACGCTCTGGGAAAATCGTTCGGAACCGAACTCAACAAGGACAGGCTCAAAGCCGCCGTCTCACGGGTGCGCATGGTGGCGGAAGACGTCAAGGAGATGGCGGAGCGACTCCGGATTATCGCCGACCAGCCGGACCCGGTGGGCGCGGTAACCGGCCGATGGGAACGGCCGGACGGCCTTGTCGTCTCCCGCGTGCGGGTGCCCATCGGTGTGATCGGAATTATCTCCGAGTTAAAGCCCCTGGTCACGGTGGAGTCCATCGCCCTCTGCTTCAAATCTGGCAACCTGAGCGTCTTCCGCGGATCACCCGATTGGGCTCTGACCCACGAGGTCATCGGAAAAGGCTTACGGGAGGCGGCGCAAGAGGAGGGGATTCCCGATGGTGCGTGGGTGTTGGTCGACCGTCCAGAGAAAGACGTCGCGCTCGAGCTGATCCGAGCTGGGAAGGCGCTCGACGCGATCATCCCACGAGGCGGGGCAGGCTTACGCAAGGCCGTGGTCGACGGAGCCAGGATGCCCGTTCTTTGTCACGAAGGCGGGCTCACGCATTTGTATGTGGATGCGGACGTCGATTTGCCGTTGGTGCAGAATGTCGTCATCAATTCAAAAGTGCAGCTGCCGGCGGCAACCAACGCCTTGGACACGCTCCTCGTGCAGCAAGGGGTGGCCAGACACTTTCTGGCCGCCTTGATCAACCGGCTGCTGGTCGAATTCAAAGTCGACGTGCGGGGCTGTCCAAAGACACTGGCGCTTATGGGGCAAATGCCCATCAGCGGGCATACCTCCATCGTTCCCGCGACCGATGACGACTATAACCGACAGTTCCAGTCGCCCACCCTGTCCGTGAAAATGGTGGTCGATATGGACGAAGCCTTGGCGCACATCGCGGGACACGGGCCCTGCATGACCGCGGTGATCGCCACGTCGAGCTATGCGTCCGCTTTACGGTTCACGCGCGAAGTGGACGCGGGCGCCGTATTGGTCAACGCCTCTTCCCGCCTTCACGACGCGGAGGGATTCGGATTCGGCAGCGATATCGGATTGAGCAGTGCGCGGCTTCATGCCAAGGGTCCGATCGGATTGGAGCAGCTCACGTGTGAGAAATACGTCGTATTCGGGAACGGGCAGTTGCGGTTGCCGCACCCGGTGCCTGAAACCTATTTTGATGCCATTATGCTCAAGCGCCCGTGAGAGGATGTTGAAAACGCCCGCCCGCGTCGTTCTCACATCGTTCGGATCCTCGACGTACCACGAATCGTACGCCTCGGCCCCTCACTCGCTGCGGCCTAGCGGGCAGGCGTTTTGAACATCCTTCGCACTTGATCCTGCTCAGAGGCATTGTGGCCCACTCGCCTTTACAGCAAGCTCTTAGCGATCATCTTGCGCAATGGGGGCTTCGGCGGTTCACCAGCGACGTGACATATTTCCAGTGGCAGCGCCAAGCCCTGTCCGCAGACGACACCGCGGCATTGCATGCGCATGTCGAAAAAAAGCGGCACGGAACTTCTGAGGACGAAACCGCATTCTACGATCTTTCTGCTGCCCCACGGATTCTGCCGGTCCTCTACAGCCAGCGCTACGACTACTATATGGCCGTCGGATCTCTCGTCGCGGCAGGCCTTCGGGACGCCACCACGATCCTGGATTTTGGTTGCGGCCCAGGAATTCTCACGACGTTTTACGCCCGCCGCTATCCCGACGCGCGTGTAATCGGTATCGACCGTTCGCGCGCCTCCATTGCCGCCGCCCAGCGGAAAGCCGAGGCCTTGCATCTCGAGAATGTGCGGTTCGAGTACGGAGATTTGGACATCGGCTTCCCGAGCGCGACGTATGATTGTATCGTCGCCACGCATGCGTTGGTCCAATCCGAACAAGATCCCGGCCTTCCGAGCTCGAGTTGGAGGACCTTTGAACGGGCACACGACCCGACCGCACAATCGGCATTTGAGCGGCGCACGGGCCTCGGGCTTCGTCTCGACCGTCTGTTGGACGTCATGAGTGCCTCCGGGCGCATGATGGTGTTCGAGAAAACCCGACAGCTCGGCCGGCGCATTCCGCTGCAACGCGCATTCGCGGCGCGCGGTCTACGGCTGTTCGAGCAGCCGCAGCTGGTCCGCTATGCCTTGGTCGAAGAGGTGTCTGATGACGGGCCGTTTTTTGTGCTGAGACGGGGGAAAGGAAATGACGTCGCCTGGAATGAGGACCCTGAGCCAGACGAGGGGCGTCCCTTTGAGGGGACACTCGGCCAGTCGGGACCGTCGGCGCCGGACAGCCCGCTCTACGAGAACCATTGGCCGTCCGCTCAGCGGGCGTGGGAGCAGCTCAAGGACAAGAAAGTAATCAGAGAAGACACTGCCGAAGAGTCCGACGGTCGACAGTTGCACGTTGAACTGGGAACCGCAGAAGGGCTGCGCTATCTCTATTGCGCCAATACCTTTGATCAACGGCAGCTCGTGGTCGTGGAAGCGGCCCGCGCCGGTATGCTACACACGTATTATCAAGAGATCATTCAAGGCAGCGCATAAAGGAGCGATCCCGAGAAGAACGATGCCAACATCGATTGAGGCCCTGTTCATCATCTTTTCTGCGCTCATCATCCTCAGTATTTTCACCATCAAGCTGTCCATCCGTTTCGGGATTCCCTCGCTGGTGCTGTTTATTGTCATCGGAATGCTGGCCGGCTCGGACGGACCTGGGGGCCTGTACTTCGACAATCCCCAGCTCGTGCAAACGCTGGGGGTGGTTGCGCTCGTCTTGATTCTATTTTCTGGCGGACTGGACACGGAATGGAACAGCGTACGGCTGGTGTTGTGGAATGGCTTGTCATTGTCGACCATCGGGGTGTTGCTCACGGCGTTCTTGGTGGGTTGGTTCGTCTCGGTGGTCCAAGGGTGGTCGTTTCTTGAGGGACTCCTGCTGGGAGCGATCGTCTCTTCGACGGATGCCGCCGCGGTGTTCATGGTGCTGCGGGCCAGAAACGCGAAACTTCCTCCGACCTTGGCCAATCTGCTCGAGCTGGAATCCGGCAGCAATGATCCCATGGGAGTAGTGTTGACTCTTGCCATCATCCAACTGCTGAGCCATCCCGCCACTTCGTTGGGCGAGCTGCTGGGATTTTTTGTCATTCAAATGACGGTCGGCGCAGTGCTCGGCGTGGCCATGGGCGAACTGATGCGGTGGACGCTCAATACGTTGAAGCTCGAACTGAGGGGAATCTATCCGGTGCTGTCAGTCGCCTTCGCGCTCTTGACCTACGGCTTGACGGCCGAACTGCAGGGCAGCGGGTTTCTCGCAGTGTACCTCGCCGGACTCTTCGTCCGGCGACGGCCAGTCGCCCATCAACGGAGCCTCGTGCACTTCCACGATGGATTGGCCTGGCTGATGCAGATTACGATGTTCTTGATTCTCGGCCTCCAAGTCTTTCCCGCAAGGCTGCTGCCCATCGCGGGGATCGGCCTGCTGGTATCACTATTTCTGATTCTCGTCGCCCGTCCGCTGAGCGTGTACGTCGCGCTGGCGATCTCCCGCTTATCATTTCGCGAACAAACGCTGATCGCGTGGGTCGGACTGCGCGGAGCCGTGCCGGTCGTGCTCGCGACCTTTCCGGTATTGGCCGGTATTCAACAGGCCGATACGATCTTCCATCTCGTGTTTTTCATCGCGCTCTCCTCGGTCCTCCTCCAAGGGCCGCCGATTCCGTGGATCATTCGGATCCTGCGGCTCGACCGTCCACCCGCTGCGGCCGTGGAACGGCTCAGGAAGGCTCCGCCGGCTTACCCATGTGCTTGAGGAACGGCGCGATGGTATCGATGGGGATGGGGAAAATCGTCGTCGAATTTTTTTCGGCGGCGATCTCGACGAGCGTCTGCAAATACCGGAGCTGCAAGGCGGCCGGATTCTGACTAATGATGCTGGCGGCATCGGCGAGCCGCTGCGACGCCTCGAATTCGCCTTGGGCATGGATGACCTTCGCCCGCCGCTCGCGTTCCGCTTCCGCCTGTCGTGCGATCGCCCGCTGCATTTCCTGCGGCAGATCCACGTTCTTAACCTCTACGGCGGTGACCTTCACGCCCCACGGTTCCGTCTGCTGATCGATGATCCGCTGCAACTCGGCGTTGATCTGTTCGCGCTTTGACAACAGGTCGTCCAGCTGGCTCTGCCCAAGCACGCTGCGCAGCGTCGTCTGCGACATCATCGAAGTGGCGTAGAGGTAGTCTTCGACTTGAATGATCGCCCGTTCTTGGTCGACCACGCGGAAATAGATCACGGCGTTGACTTTCACCGTGACGTTGTCTCTGGTGATCACGTCCTGCGGCGGGACGTCCATGGCGACGGTGCGCAAGCTGACGCGCACGAGTTTGTCGATGAACGGAATAATGATGACGACGCCCGGTCCATTGCCGCCGACGAGGCCGCGGGCGAGGCGTCCCCAGCGGAAGATGACGGCCCGCTCGTATTCTCGCAGGACATTGAAGCCCATCAGGATCAGCACCAGTCCCAGAAACAGCAGGGCAAACGGACTCGCGAGATTCATGCTCGGACCTCTTTCTTCTTAAAATAAGGTTTGACGCGCAATCGCAAGCCGTCCACCGCCGTGACTTCGACTTCATCGCCCGCCGAAACTGGTTGGTCGCTGACCGCTTCCCACAATTCACCTCGGACGGCCAATTGGCCGTCCGGTGCCAGCGTCGTTCTGGCGACACCCACCAGGCCGATCATTTCCTCGCGGCCAGTGGCCGGCCGACGCCGAAGGGCATTGATGGCGGTGCCGATCACCAGGAGCGTGAATGCCGAGGCCAGCGTGACGACCGGGAGAATCACCCCCCATGAGATCTGGAAAAACTCAGCATCGCTTTTAATGAGCATCACCGAGCCGATGAGCATGGAAATCACGCCTCCGATGGCCAGCAAGCCGTAGCTCGTCACGCTCGCTTCCAGCACGAAAAATACAATCCCCAACAAAAAGAGCAGCATGCCGGCGTAATTTACCGGCAAGGACTGAAAGGCATAGAACGCGAGAATCAGGCTGATCGCGCCGACGATGCCCGGCAGGATCGCACCTGGACTATAGAGCTCCGCGATAATGCCGATGGTCCCGATCGTCATGAGCAGATAAGCGATGTTTGGATCACTGATGGCCTTCAGCCACTCCAGGCGAACTCCCATGGGAAATTCCCGCAGGGCCGCCCCGGCAGTCTTCAACACCGCAGGGCCGGAGGGGAGGGGAATCCGGCGCCCGTCCAATTGCTTCAGTAGCGCCGGAACATCTTCCGCGAGGACATCGATGACATTGAGCTTCAGCGCCTCGTGCTCCGTGATCGAGACGCTCTTGCGCACCGCGTCCTCCGCCCAGGCCGCATTCCGCTTATGTTGCTGCGCAATTGATTTGATGTAGGCCACGGAATCATTTTCGATTTTCTCCTTCATGGTCTTGTCCATCTCGCCACCGCCCATGTTGACCGGATGGGCGGCGCCGATGTTCGTGCCGGGAGCCATCGCCGCCACATGGGCGGCCATCGTGATGAAGACACCCGCGGAGGCGGCGCGTCCACTCGACGGCCAGACATACACGACCACCGGAATTGTCGCACCGGTGATGTCCTTGATGATGAGCCGCATCGAGCTGTCCAAGCCACCCGGCGTGTTGAGAGCGATCACTAAGGCCTGCGCCTTGTCCGCTTCGGCGGACGCCAAGGCATCGTGCAGGTACTCGGCGGCGACCGGATTGATGACGCCGTCGTAGGTGGCGATCGTCACAAATGGTTCAACCAATGACGCGGACGATCCGGAGCAGATTCCGATGAGCAGGAGGCCAATGAGAAGCAGAGACGAAGCGGGGTGCCACGAATGCGGACGTCGACCGGACGGCATGAGCGTCCCTCCCGCCAGGCAACGAGCCATGGAGACTGAACAGGTGAGATGGAGCATACGGACCGTCTCCAACGCTGTCAAGGAAGGCCGCAGTGATTGAAGTGTTCGCAGACGTTCAGCGTCTCTTGACGGCGAGTCGGTGCTTGGATGGTGTCTGGACCGGGGAGGTCCGACGCGCCGCCCGTAATTGGCTCCGGAAGCGGGCCGGTGGGAGGCCAAACTGCCGTTTGAACGCGCGATTGAAGGAGGGTTCCGATTCGTAGCCGACCTCGGCGGCAATTTCCGACACGCTGCGGCTCGTGGATTTGAGCAACTGCGCGCCCAGGCGCAGACGCCATTGTGCCAGATAGGCCATGGGACTCTCGGACAGATACCGCCGGAACCGTTCGGCAAGGACCGAACGTGAGACACCGATCTCGCTGCCGAGCGATGCGATGGTCCAAGGATGGGCCGGTTTCTGATGGAGGAGCGCCAGGGCTTTTCCGATCTCGGGATCTCGTACGCCAGCCAACCATCCGGTCTGTTCCGGCGGCAGGAGTTCGATATACCGCCGGAGGGTTTCCACGAACAAGACTTCGGAGAGTTTGGCGAGGACGGCTTCTGCACCGGGGCTCGACGGATCCGCATTGTCTACCGAATAGCGAAGCGAATGCTCCAGCCATTGCCCCGACGGGCCGTTGCGGATGTTCACCTGCATGAGCGGCGGTAGGCCGCCAAGAAACACGCTGCTGAGCTGCGGCTCGCAGGTCATGTAGCCGCAGATGAACTTGGTGAGCTCACCGCCTCCGCCCATGCGCGAGACCTTCAATCCGAGCGAGAGCACACGTTCCAATTCACGGGAGTTGTCCGTGGGAGTGACCGG
>JAICVE010000180.1 GCA_025935475.1 Nitrospira sp.
CGAGGGCGTACGACGTGTCGCCGCAGAAACCGCCTTGCGTGAAAGCGAGGCACGGTATCGGACGCTTGCCGATACGATGCCGCAGGTCGTTTTCATCGCCACCGCGTCCGGATTCGTCGAATACGTCAACCGGCCGGGCCTTGAATACATGGGACTCCGGCTCGATGAAGCGATCGGCTTCGGCTGGCTGGGAGCCATTCATCCCGAAGATCGCCAACTCGTGGCCGACCACTGGCTCGAGTGCTTGAACCTCGGAAAAACCTACGAATTCGAACATCGCCTTCGCCGCGCCGACGGCCGGTATCGCTGGCAATTGGCGCGGGCCGTCCCGATCAGTGGAGACTCGGGAGCGATTGTTCGCTGGATCGGGACCTCCACGGACATTCACGACCACCGGCAGGTCGAAGAAGAATTGCGAGAAAGCCGAACGGAAGCTGAGCGCCATGCCCAAGAGTTAGACCGCCTCTACCAGACGAGCCCCGCCGGTCTGGCGTTCATCGATCGAGAGCTGCGGTTTATCCGCATCAACCAAACCCTAGCCAACATCAACGGGTTCCCGGTCGACGCGTATATTGGGCGCACGCTCAGGGAAATGCTGTCCCCATCTTTGGCCGATCGACTCGAGCCGGTGCTTCGGCGCGTGGTGGACGAAGGTGAGCCGGCGATGAATATCGAAATGGAAGGGGAGGCCCCGGCCGAACCTCGCAATTTCCGGTACTGGCTTGCGAATTACTATCCGCTGAAGCGACGCGACGGCATGGTCCTCGGCGTGAATGTCGTGGTGCAGGATATTACGGAACGGAAGCGTACGGAGAACGCCCTTCAACAGTCCCATGCCTTCATTCGTCAAATCATCGACACGGATCCGAATTTCATCTTCGTCAAAGACCGGGAAGGGCGGTTCACGATGGTGAATCAGGCGGTCGCCGGCTGGTACGGCACAACAGTGGAGGAATTGATTGGGAAGACCGACGCCGATTTGAACCCGAATGCCACGGAGGCGCTGCAGTTCCAGGAAAAGGACCACGAAGTGATCGACGGCCTCCGCGAACTCTTTATTCCTGAGGAAGTCATCACGGACGCCTCGGGCAATCGCCGGTGGCTTCAAACGGTGAAACGCCCGATTTGCAATGCATGCGGCGTGGCCACCCATGTTCTTGGGTTCGCCACGGATATTACGCAGCGACGGCTGGCCGAGGAAGCGTTGCGCCGCAACGAAGAGCTGCTGCGCCTGGTCATGGACAGCTCCCCGATCGCGATGGTGTATTGCGACGATGAGCAGCAGCTGCGCTTCGTCAACCGCGCGTACATTGATCGGTTCGCACTCTCGCCGGAGGACGTCATCGGTCGATCCCTCGCCGAGGTGCTCGGGCCAAAGGCGTATGAAAGTATCCGTGCCCTTGTGAACGCCGCGCTCTCAGGAATGCGCTCGGACGTCGAAGCCACGGTGCCCTATGAACGGATCGGGACGCGGTATATGCGGTGCTCCTATGTGCCGCACATCGACAATCGCGGACGCACCATCGGCTTTACGGCCGTCGAAGTGGACATGACGGATCGGCGACGCATGGAGGATGCCTTACGGGAAAGCGAGGGACGGCTGCGCTTGGCGTTGGGGGCGGGCCAGATGGGGGCGTGGGACGTCGATGTGCTGACTGATCTCACACACTGGGACCGGAAGGAGTTTGCCTTGCTGGGGCTGGCGGAGGGCACAGTGGCGCCATCGCCCGATGAGTTTTACCGGCGCGTGCATCCGGAAGATCTGCCGCTCGTGCAGGAGTCGGTGCGGAGGGCCATAGCAGAAACCGGCGCGCTCGAACATGAATTTCGCGTGGTGCGATCGGACGGAGAAATACGGTGGCTGGCGGCCAAAGGGCAGGTGTTGAATGATCACGAGGGACGGCCGGTGCGCATGGTCGGCGTAAATTTCGATGTGACCGAGCGTCGACGGACGGAAGAACGATTGCGTTCCTTCACCCAGGAGCTCGAGGCCCGTGTCGCCGAGCGGACTCTGGAGTTGACGCTGCTGCACGCACGGCTGCGCGCGCTCTCAACCGAATTGAATCTCACGGAGCAGCGCGAACGCAAACGGCTGGCGACCGACCTGCACGACTACCTGACTCAGCTGTTGGCGCTGGTCTGCATGAAGCTCGGTCAGATCAAACGATTGATGCCCCAGGCTGCCCAGTCGGAAATTACCCAAACCGAAAGCGTCGTCAACGAGGCGCTGATCTATACGCGGACGCTCGTGGCTCAGCTGAGTCCGCCAGTGCTGCATGAGTTCGGGCTCCCCGTGGCGCTTCGATGGCTGGCGGAACAAATGATCCGTCAGGAGCTCTCAGTGGAGGTGCGGCAATCAGTCCCTGACAGTGTGCCGCTGCCGGAAGATCAGGCGGTCCTCCTGTTTCAGTCGGTCAGGGAGTTGCTGATCAACATCAGAAAGCATGCGGAGACCCATCAGGCGATGATGACGATCGAGCAATCGCACGGCGATTTGTGTATTACGGTTCGTGACGAGGGCATCGGAGCGGACCTTGCCGCAGCCACCGCGAATCAGCCGTCCGCCAGTTCGTCGAAGTTTGGCCTGTTCAGCATCCGTGAGCGGATGCTCGCGATCGGCGGCCGTCTGGAGATCAACTCCTCGCCTGGACGAGGGATGACCGCATGCCTCATTTTGCCGTTGACAAACGTTCCGGGCGCCGACGAGATTCCATATGAGCCGATCGAAGCGAACACAACCGGGGAGAGCCGTGTCCGGCCAGAGACGCGCATCCGCCTGATCCTGGTAGATGATCATCAGATGATTCGCGAAGGATTGCGCGGGCTTCTCTATGCGCACGAGGACCTGACCATCGTCGGAGAAGCCTGCGATGGAGAGGAGGCATTGTCACTCACCGATAAGCTCAGGCCCGACTGCGTGATTATGGACGTGAATATGCCGCGCATGGATGGCATCGAGGCCACCCGACGCCTCAAGGCGGCCTTTGGTGGGACGGCAGTGATTGGGATTTCGGTCAATGCGTCACGCGAGGTCGAAGTCGCCATGCGGCGTGCGGGCGTGGACCACTTCCTCTCGAAGGAAGCGCCCATCGAGCAGATTTATCGGACCATTCTCGCGGCAACGCGTAAATTGCGAATGACAGCGACGGCATGAGTGCCGTGCTCGGTGTGCTGTACGGACTGAGGCACTGGCGCCGCACCCGAGAGGCCGACGCCAGTAATCCCCATCATGCCTCAGAGAAGATGGACGGCTGCCAGGGGCTTACCTGGGGGCTGACTCCGCAGGTCTGGGCTGCTCTGGTTGAGCCTCTGCACGTTGTTGTAGCTCCTGCTGTTTCTGCTGCTCGCGCTCAGCTCTAATAATGGCGCCGCTGCGAAGAATCATCAGCGTCTTGGCCTGACCGTTTGGAAAAATCCAGGCATCGACCCGGTCACCAGCCTGCACCTGGCCGAATTTCTCGGTTTCGGTCCCGACATGAATTGTGGCCTCTTTGCCGTTCTCATCTTTGACGACGAACTCCTCGCCGTTTATTGAGATAATATCGACGACGAAGTGTTTCGCTTCCTGCATCGCCCCCTCGGCGGTCGAATGGGAAAACAACGTCCACACGCCTAAGATGAGACTGGGTAACCACATCATAAAGTTCCTCCATGGGCAATGCTCGCGACGTACTCCTCGCGAGCATGCTGTGTGAGGGATAAGAAAGAGTAAGGGACGGTCTGTTCGTTATTATGTCACCGGTGGACGCCGTCCCATGACGAAACTCACTGCGGCGAAGATCAAGAACACGACGAACAGCACATAGGCGATCTGTGTGGCCGTCCCGGCGATGCCGGACAATCCGAGCAATCCAGCGATGATCGCGACGACCAGAAATGTGACAGCCCAGCTCAGCATAGCGAACTCCTTTCGTCAGGACCGGTGAAGCGCACGAGGCTGCGGACAAGCAGATTTCGCATCAGACATCTGCAACCTCTCTACCGATACACGGTGGTGTCTTGAGCGGTTTTGAGGCGTCCCTCAACCTCCAGGGCCTCGCGCTCACGATTTGTGTTCCGTAGAATCGCCGCGAGGACTTCCAGGGTCGATACGAACTGTGGATCCCCTTGCGTGACTCGGCTTTCTTCCAAGATAGCCAGGGATTTCTGAATGAGCCGTTCGGCTTCTCCCATTTGTCCCTGGATGGCATAAAAGCTGGAAAGCGTCTTCAACGACAAGGCCGTCCGGGCATGCTTCCCACCGTATTCCTTGAGATTGATGGCCAATGAACGCTTGAGAAGTGGCTCCGCCTCTCGATAGCGCTCCTGCGTGGCGTAGAGGATGCCGAGGTTTTGGACTGTGGCGCCGACACCGGGATGGTCGACACCGAGGCCTTTTTCCCCGATGGCCAAGGCACGGCTGAAGAGCAGCTCCGCTTCCAGCGGTTTCCCCGAGTTGGCATATACGACGGCCAAATCGTTGGCCGCATCGGCGACCCGCAAATCCTCCAAGCCGTATTTCTCAGCCTGTTCCAGCGCGGCGGTCAACAACCGCTCCGCATCAGCCAACCGGCCCTCATGAAGCGCCTGAAGACCACCCTGTCTCCACGTATTCCACAGCGTATCCTGGCCAAAAGCAAAAGCCGGTATGGCGAATGCTGCGACGATTAGCCATAGCATTAACTTCCCTACAGGCCGGCTCATGATCGTGCTCCTCATCAGGCGTTCGTCCGCTCTTCCGCCGCACGGGCAAGGGCCAGTTGATCTCGAATCGCCATTTCCATGAGACAGGGATCGCAATATCCGTCGACGATGTCATATCGCTGGGATCCCAACTGCCCGCGTGCCATAAACGTCGTCGGGTCCACCCATTGGTCCAGCTCAGTGCCGAGCTCCTCGCTGTATGGCTGGATTCTCCAGCATGACGCACACATAAGAATAGATTTCTGACCTTCCATGCTTCACGGTACACTGCGGTTCCTACAGGCACTAACTAGGGCCTCTACCAGAAAGCGACGGACGGAGACCCCAGCAGTGCGCCGTCGGTTGTGAGGCGAAATCGCTAAAAAAGCTTCTAGGGACGGGAGCTTCGAGCTGAACAGACCCCTCGTGAAAACACCGGGGAGAGTTAAAAATAGAGGTGGACGCCGACGCCATACCACGAGGCCCGTTGCGTGTAAAACTGCCCGTCGGGAGACGGGCCGACGTAATACTCTGCCAGTAATTGAATCTGCCGGTCTCCAATACGCGCGTTTTCAAATTGCACCCCGGCCATGATGGATTGTCCGACTTGCCAGCTTGTGCGTTCGTTGCATTGAAAATCGCCATAGGCGACCGGGCGGAGTCTGCCTCCGAGAAACGTACGTGTGCTGACCAATTCAACTCCCCACTGTGTCGTCCCCCGTCCCAGATCCTCGGGAAACCGGTGCACGATGTATCCTCCCCCTCCGTACAGTCGCAGCCAGGGGAACAGTTGGTAAGACAATTTCACGTCGAGCTCTTCATAGCTCAGATTGATGCGCGTGATGCCGGGATTATTCAGCAGAAACTCATCCCCTAAATGTGAACTCTGGTGCTGGATCCGCAGAAACCCCGACAATGCTCCCTTGCGGTAGCTGCTGAGGAATCCCACGCGATAATCCGCGTTGACGAGATCGATCGAAGCGGCGCTCACGTCGAAGATGCTGAAAACCCCGGCCTGTACCCCGAACTCCCATTCGCCATCCAGGAACGCCTTGTTGCGGTAGATTGCAAAGGTTTCCCCGAAGTCTGCGGCGAAGACGCCGGCGAGATCGAGGCCCTGGGTGAACTGCCGATAGGCGCCTGCGAACTGAGGCCATCGAGGATCGGCATGGAGGGGGGCAAACAGGGCGCCGTGCGGAAGCCATTTTGCGCCTGCCGTAGGGATCGTGGTTTCAACCGCATCTGTGGCGGGCGGAGGCGTTGCGGCTTCCGCACCGCGGATTTCGACGTGCGAAACGCCGGGGATCTGTTCAAGCGCCGAGACCACCTTGCCGCGGTCGATCGTGGCCAGCGACTTGGTGGTGACGACTACTTCGCCGTCCCGGACTTCCAC
>JAICVE010000286.1 GCA_025935475.1 Nitrospira sp.
CCAAGCTCGACACCATTGATCCGACGACTGCGGTGATTTACCCGATCGCCTTTCCGGATCGCATCGAAGTCTTGGCCAGCTTCAGTTCCGGTATCCGGCGCTATTCCGTGCCGATTACCTCCGCGGATATGACGAAAGAAGTCCGATTATTTCGACAGACCGTCGAGAAACGAACCACACTGGAATATCTCGATCATTCACAGCAGCTCTATGATTGGCTGATCCGTCCGCTTGAATCGGAATTGATACGCCACAAGATCCAGACGCTGGTCTTTGTCCCGGATGGCGCGCTCCGCACCATTCCCTTCTCTGCCTTGCATGATGGTAAATCATTTTTGATTCAGCAGTATGCCGTTGCGATGACGCCTGGCCTGTATCTGACCGACCCGCGTCCGCTGAACCTGGCAAAGATTCGTACGCTCGCCGGTGGGCTGATCAGCTCCGTGCAGGGCTACCCGTCACTTCCCTATGTCAAGGACGAGGTCGAGTCTGTTCGGACGCTGTTTCAGGCTGACCAGTTGATCAATGAGGAATTCCGTACGGGTATGCTGGAACAGGAATTGCGTGAGAGCCGGTATGGCATTCTTCACATTGCGACCCATGGCAAGTTTTCTACCGATGCCTATGATTCGTTTTTGTTGACCTTTGACGGGAAAATGACGATGGACAAACTCGATCAATTGATCGGCCTCTTCCGGTACCGGCAAGACCCGCTTGAGCTGCTGACGCTCAGCGCCTGCCAAACCGCCGTTGGCGACGACAGAGCGGCGTTAGGTCTTGCCGGCGTGGCCATCAAAGCAGGAGCGCGCAGCGCCTTGGCTACGCTGTGGTTCATCAACGACGAAGCGTCTGCGGCATTGGTCGCGGAATTTTACCGGCAGCTTCGCGACCCCTCGGTGTCAAAGGCGGTGGCCATTCAGCGAGCCCAAATCAAGTTACTGAATGACCGCGTCTATGATCACCCGGCCTATTGGTCGCCGTTTTTATTGCTCAATAACTGGCTGTAATCACTACGGACGTTATGCTACAGTTCCATCCCATGCACGTGAAGCGCTCTCACATCTCACGGTGGCTGACCGGACTGCTCGCGCTCTGCGTCGTCGGCCTGGCGCAATCGATGCTGCTCGCGGCCGGCCCCCCCAAGTCGTCCGAGGAACAGCCCATCTATACACCGCCCAAGAAGATCACCCCGCGAGCCCGCGTGGGTGGCGACGTCCGGGGCACCGATGGCTCCGATCCAGAGGTCAAGGCACTGGTCCCGGACCATGTGGGATTGACGATCAAAGAGACGCCCACGGTGAATTGGTTCGTATCCAAGTCGACACAGTATCAAGTCATCGTCACCTTGAGAGATGACCGATCTCCTCGGGCGTTTCAAGAAAAGCCCATTCCCTCCCCGAAACAACCGGGGATCTATACCATTAACTTCAAGGAGCTGGGCTTTACACTTGAACCCAACGTGCAATACCGATGGTTTGTTTCGGTCATCCGCGATGCCAACCAACACTCCAACAACCCGGTGGCAGGTGGCATCATCGAACGGTGCGAGTTCAACGCCTGCATGATCGAGTTTAAGCCGGTGCTCACGTGTGCCAGCGAAGACGATGTGATGGAAAATGCTCGTGCCGGTTTGTGGTACGACGCCATGGGATGCCTCTGCAACCTTATCGATGCAGATTCCAAAAACGATAAGCTCAGACGCCTCCGTGCTCGACTGCTCAAGGACGTAGGACTCAACGGCGTCGCCGAATGGGATCTGCGCTCGATTCAGACCTCCACTCGTTGATCTTGCCACTTCGTTGTTCGTCTTCCTGTATCTTTCCTTCTGATCCAAAAGGATTCACCAGCGGATCGATAATGATTCACCGCGGTGGATCAACACGCTTCTCGCCACCATACTTCGGTCTTTCGTCTCGAAGGAATTCCTCTAAACAGGCATTCCCCTGCGTGTTTTATACGCCTTTTTATGACGCAAGACCGGCAGACTTCACCCACCCCATCAGGCATAAGGATTGCTGAATAACCATTGTAGAGATTCAGATCGACGTTCTGACCCAGGCACCAGGAGGTTTCCGATGACACAAGAACTCATCCTCGTCGCTCTACTTAGCGGATTAATTGGCCTCATCTGGGTGATGAGGCTTGCCGCTGAGGAAAGCAAGCCTGCATCAGGGCAAGCTCATGAGTCGGAGCCCTCGGGCAACAGCGATGACATTCACCATGGGAAAGGTGCACTGAAACACCAGACGATGACGGCGTGAATAATCACCTACTGCATCGCCCTTATTACGAGGCCACAATGCTTTCGACGCTGGAAACGTCCTTGCCCCAGACAGTGAACAGCTCCGCGGATGCCACTTCCCGCCCCTCACGAACTCGTAAACAGCGGGTCACCATCACGTTGCCTCTCTCGTTGCTCGAGCGGCTTCGGAACGCGGTGTATTGGACCGGCCACGGTCCGCTCGCGAGCCTCATCTGCGACGCGCTCGACGACGCCGTCACCCAGATGGAAGCCGCCAACGGACAAATGTTTCCACAGCGGCTGGCTCCGCTCAAACGAGGCCGTCCGCGTACGAAAACTCGTCCTGCGCCAGTTCCTTCGCCATCAGCCATCTTAGAACGCCTTCAATAGGTTCGTTCACATCGTCTGTTTCTCGCACAGCCATCGCTGGAAAGAGCGTTCGCTGTGCGTTTGCCCTTATTGGGACTCCTCGCTCTCAAGCATGCGTCTTGCTTTGGCTCCCCTGTCATAGCATTTGCCTAAATACAATCTCCGACCGGAACGCTCGGCTCTTGGCGGCTTCAGCTCCGGTGAAGGGTCATACGGAACAACACTGAACTCTGTCGAGCAGGCGGCGGGCATGGCTGCTGAATTGGCAAAGCTCGGTCATCCGATGTTGGCTGCGTTGCTGACGGTGGGGCTGAGCGCGCCGGTCCAGGCAGAAACGCCACCGCAGGCGTCACAACCGGCGCAAGAGGCCCCGCTCGCCGAGGAACTGGAACTGATGACTGAAGAAGAAACAGTGAGTATCGCTTCGCGCTATGAGCAGCCTATCTCTGAAGCGCCAGCAAATGTGTATGTCATCACCGATGAGGACATTAGGCAGTCGGGCACAATCGATATTCCTACCCTCTTGCGCCGTATTCCCGGCATGGAAGTGATGCAGACCACCGGGGCGATGTTCAATGTGGCTGTTCGCGGGGATAATCAAGTCAATGCAAATAAGCTTCTCGTCATGGTTGACGGGCGTTCGATCTACATTGATATGCAGGGTACCGTCCAGTGGAAACTGCTTCCTGTTACGTTGCCGGAGATCAAGCGTATCGAAGTGCTGAAAGGGCCTGCTTCCGCTGTGTGGGGATTCAATGCCTTTGACGGGATCATCAACATCATCACGAAGTCACCGGAAGAGATCAAAGGAACGACTCTCCAGTTTGGCGGAGGAAATTTCGGGACGATCACTGGTTCGGCTATTCATGCCGGTACGGCGGGGAAACTCGGCTATCGACTCTCTTTGGGCACCAATCAGAATGCCAGCTGGACCAATAGCAGCTCGCTGGCCTTTCGAGACAACTTATTCAATGTTCAAACCGAATACGCTCTGCCTGCTGATGCGAAATTCACATTATCGGGTGGTCTTGTCGATTCCAACCGGTTCGATGGTCAATTCGCGCCGGATCTCATCAATCCTATTAAGCCAGCGCAGGGATACGTGTATTCGGGTTATGAGCGGCCGAACTTCTTTGTGCGTGCATTCTGGAACTACTACAGTGACACAACAGGGACCACGTTCAATCCTCTGTTGGCGCCATTTTTTCAACCCGTATATCGCAGTGGAACGAGCACGAACTATTTCGCGGCGAACACCTACAACATTGACGCCCAGCATATCCTTGAGCTGTGGCCTGGCAATCGGCTCACGTATGGAGCCAATTATCGATACAACACCCTCTCAAGCACGCTCGTCGCAAACTTTACGACGGAAAATCGCCTTGGTCTTTTTGTGCAGGATGAGTGGCGTGCGACCAAGGTTTTCACTCTTATGGCCGGTGCACGCTATGACATGGACACGTTTATCAATCCCACCATCAGCCCGCGTGTGGCGCTGATGTATAGTCCAGCTGCTGATCACACCTTCCGAATATCAGCTTCAGTCGCTTACCGCCCTCCAACCATGATCGAGACGAATGCCATTGGCCAAACTACGACCCCCTTTTCGCCAGTGCCAATTACCACTCAAGGGAATCCGAACCTTAATCCCGAACGAATCATTTCATATGAAGCCGATTATCAAGGGTGGTACTTTAAGCATCGAC
>JAICVE010000330.1 GCA_025935475.1 Nitrospira sp.
ATTGCTGAGGTCAATACCGTCCGCAAACATCTTTCCAATCTGAAAGGCGGCCGGCTCGCCGCCTTGAGCGATGCCAGGATCGTGACGCTCATTCTTTCGGACGTGATCGGCGATCAGTTGAGCGCCATCGGGTCGGGACCGACGGCCAACGACTCGACGACCTACGACGACGCCATCCAGTGCTTACGGCGGTATGGACTATGGTCGTCGGCCCCGCGAAGTGTGCGGCGGCATCTCATCAGAGGCGTCGATGGGCGGCTGACCCAGACGCCCAAGCCGCGAGCCACGCCGTCCCGGCGCATTCAGCACGAGATCATCGGCAACAATGCCACGGCCCTTGCTACCCTCATCGCCACGGCGCGAGCGGCGGGTTGGCGAACCCTCCTGTTGCCGCCGTTCACCAAGGATGCCCGAAAAGCCGGCACGGAGATGGGCAGAATGGCAAAGAGGATTCTCATGCGGCGGCCGCTGCCAAGACCTTGTTGTGTGATGGCCGGCGGAGAGACGACTGTCACCGTGACGGGAAGCGGCAAAGGAGGACGCGCTCAAGAGTTTGCGTTGGCTGCCGCCAAAGCGGTGGCCGGCCTTCACGGCGTCTACGTCGCGGCCGTTGCCACGGATGGCACCGATGGTCCCACGGATGCCGCAGGGGCTCTCGTCAGTGGCGAGACGTGGAGCCGCGCCAAGGCAGTGGGGCTAGATCTGAATGCGGCATTGAACTGCAATGACAGTTACCGTGCACTGAAGCGCCTGAATTGCCATATCACGACCGGCCCGACCGGCACCAACGTCAACGATCTTTACCTCGCCTTCGTCTTCTAGTTAGTATCCCGCCCAATGGCCGATCCATTGGTACTGTCTCTCTCGCGATGCAGCGATCCTTCGCTCGTCGGCGGCAAAGCCTCGGGCCTCGCCCGTCTTCTCGCAGCCGGCCTCGCGGTTCCGGATGGCTGCTGCGTGACGACATGCGCCTACGAGCAGTCACTCGCATCTCTCGGATTTGATCCGCGTAAGCGCTGGCGCCGTGCTCGTGGACTGATGGGAGAAGACCGACGGCAGGAACTACAAGGCTGCCGAGCCGCGATCGGCCGCTCGGACCTCTCCGGCGTTCTCCAGGGTGTTCGGGAAGAGTTGTAGCGCGTTGCTGGCGCGCGTGAACAAAAATGGGTCTTGAGGTCATCGGCAAGTAACGAAGATTCGGCGCATACAAGTGCTGCGGGCCTGTACAAAACGGTTTTGGGTGTGCCGTGGGAAGAGTTTGCACTCGGCATCATCCAGGTCTGGACCTCACTCTGGGAAGAGCGGGTCTTGGAGTACATGGCGAAATCGGGCACCGATGATATCCCGCCTTCCATGGCGGTCGTCATTCAACCGTTGCTGGACCCCACGGTTGCCGGTGTTGCGTACTCCATTGATCCGGTCACAGGCCGTGATGGTCATGTGGCGATCAATGCCATTCGGGGGCTGGGTCAGCCCCTGGTCGATGGGACGGTCACGCCCGATCAGTACCTTGTCGAGACACTTGACGGTCAGCCTCGGCGGGTGATCCGACGCATTCCCGGACACCAGCACGAGCGGTTGGCGGCCGCCACCGGCGGGATTGCGATGGAGCCGGTTCCACGGCTTGAGCGCACTCAACCGCCGCTCTCTGACCGGCAACTCTTCGAAGTCGCAGCGGTGACAACGCGCATCGAACGGATTTTTCAGCGCCCTGTGGATGTGGAATGGGCGATTGATCGCGAAGGGCTTTGGGCCCTGCAGGCCCGGCCGATCACGGCCGTCCAAGCGAGAATGGATCCCACGAACGAGGAGAGTGAGTGGTCACGTGCAAATTTCAAAGAGACGATGCCGGAGCTGCCGAGTCCGATGGGGCTGTCCTTCCTCGAACATTTTATGGACGCCTATATCGTCGCGCACTATCGCCGGTTAGGGTGTCGGATACCTCCTGGGCTTCGTTCGGTGCGTATCTATGCCGGCCGTCCCTATCTGAATGTGACGCTGTTTCATATGCTGGTCGGCCAGCTGGGAGGCGATCCCTCGTTGAATGCGGAACACATGGGAGGCGATCCGATTCAAGCGGCTCCTCGCGTGCAACAACTCGGGTGGCCTGCCTTGTTGCGGGCGGGTTGGCTGATGTGGCGGGAGATGCGACGGGTCTTACGAGAGAGTCCGGAGGTGTTTGCGGAGATGAAAGCGCTGGCCTCGAGGTACAGTCGTGAGCGGGTCCAGCCGATGTCGCTCGCGGAAGTCGGAGCGCGACTGGACGAGTTGGGCCGATGGCTCGAGCGCCGCGAGATGACGTTCGCCATCGCCGTAGGGACGGGGCAGTGCCTGCAAGCGTGTAGCCGGCTTCTACCCCGCTGGCTGGGACCAGACTGGCGGCGTCTGTTGAACGAGTCGTTGCAGGGACAGGGCACCGTCATCAGTGCCCAACAAATTCTAGCTATCGCCGCCTTGGTGGAACTCGCCAGGAATGACGTGGCCCTGGCACAGGCGCTCAAGCGTGGTTGGGAACCCGGCCGTGCTCGGCAGAATTCCGAGGGGGATCGCTTCGGTTCTGCCTTCGACCGCTATCTTGAAGACTACGGCCATCGTGCAGTCGGAGAGTCGGACGTCATGTCTCCACGGCTGGCCGATCAGCCGGAAACGCTTCTCGAGGTGATCAAAACGCAGCTCGAGGGACCGTCCGCCACGCCGGAGGAGTTGATGCGGCGTCAGCGAACGGTCAGAGATCAGGCATTGGGAACGATCAGAGCGCGCTGCGGCTGGCGCGTCGATCGCTGGTTCGTCTTTCGCTGGTGGTATCGGCGCCTGTGTCGGTTCTTTTCGTTGCGTGAGGCAAATCGTCATCATCTCATGTGGTACTCACTGGCGGCGAGACGTCTTTTGCTCCACCTCGGGGACCTCCTGGTCGATCGAGGCGTCTTCACGCACAAAGAAGATATCTTTTTCCTCTCGTTGCGAGAGCGCGAAGCGATGGAGAAGGCGCCGACTGAAACGTGGGCCGCCCTGGTCAAGGCCCGCCGTGCCGAACGAGAGTATTGGAAAACCCTGAAGGTTCCTGACGTCATTCACGGGTGGGACGATCCACAAACCGAGTCTCATGAATCTTTGCCGGAGGCTGACGGCGTCTTGCGCGGCATTCCGGTCAGTTCTGGAACCGTAAGTGGTCCCGTACGGTTCGTGCGGGGGACGATGGATTGGAGCCGTGTCCGACGCGGCGACATCATCGTGGCGCCGGTCATCGATCCCGGCATGGCCCCGCTGTTCGGCATCGCCGGCGGCTTGGTTGTAGAATTGGGCGGCACGCTGTCACACGGGGCGATTATCGCACGTGAGTACGGGTTGCCGACGGTCGCAAACGTCGTGCAGGCGATGGCGCGTCTCTCAGAAGGCGAGCACGTGAGTCTCGATGCGGCGCAGGGCGTGGTCAAACGCCGCGCCGCCACCTCGGGACCCTAATAGGCTTCCATCGCGGAAATCCTGCGCTAACATAGGCGCATGTAGGGTCATCCGCCGCGAGGACCCGGTGGTTCTCAACAACCCTAAGTAACTCATCCACAGGTCCAAT
>JAICVE010000500.1 GCA_025935475.1 Nitrospira sp.
CAACAGCGGCAGGGTCAGAATGGCAAGGGTGCCGCCACCGGGCGAGGATTGAATGTCGAATGATCCTCCCAGTGCCGTCATCCGTTCCCGGATACTGAACAGGCCGAATTTGGATGAACCGGCACCGGCCGGCGCTTCGGCAACAGCGGCGCCGGCCACGTCGAAGCCGGCGCCTTGATCGCGCACATGTATCCGTAAATGGTCGTCACGGTATTCGAGCTCGACGCTGGATTCGCCCGTCCCGGCATATTTCGACGCGTTGATCAACAGTTCACGGACAGATTGAAACAGCAGCACGGCTTGATCCTCGGGCAACACGAGCTCCAGCTGTTCCGGAACATTCACCGTCACACGCATCGAAAGTTTCTGCATATACTCGCCCAGCCATTTCAGCGCTGCCGGGAACCCATGATCCCTCAAGACCGCAGGACTGAGTTCGGCGACTAAGGTCCGAGTATACCGGAGCGCGTCGGACAACACGTCGTCCACCTGTCTCATCACATCGGCAATCGCAGGATTCGACTGGACTGACCGCTTCCCTTGTCCAATCTTGAGCTTTCCGAGCACCAGGAGGTGCTGGAGGTGATCGTGCAACTCCACAGCCAGCCGTTTCCGCTCCTGCTGCTCGGCGAGATTCAGCTCGGTGGCCAAGGCCCGGAGCTGCTGTGTACGCTCGTTGATCCGTTCTTCGAGGTGTCTCGTCAAGTCAGCCAAGGCCTCCTCAGTCCGTTTGCGCTTGATGATCTCCCCCAACAAGATGGCCTCACTCCGCAGCCGTGCTTTCGCCACCGCCACGATAAATTGTGGACGAGACGGCATGTTGGCGCTGAGTTCTCGGAGTTTTTCCAACGAGACCCCATATCGTTCGGCCACTTCCATTAGCCGCTCATCGTCCTTTGGCGGATCCCCATATCCCATAGTGATGCTTCCGACGGTTTCTCCATCGACTTTGATCGGCGCGGCATACAGGTTGATTCCCCCTTTGCAGGGCATGTCGACCGGCTTCCCTGCGTCTATCGAGCGGGCCGACACCTCCTTGCCGGATTCACGACAATGCCATTCGCCGCTTGCCAGCGCAGCCCGATTGTCCGTCGTGTCGCAACGCACACGCGACGCCTGGTCGAGAAACCGGCACCAGTCGGATGCGACGAGGCATGAGGCGTGGTCGCCATTTTTTTCGCACACGGCACCCGAAGTCCCGATGAGGTGCAGCGCATCTCCGGCGACATTGGCAAGGAGATCCTTCCCGACCATACGTAGAATGGTTCGTTCAGTGTTGAGCTCGGTCAAATCCCCATAGGGCTGCGGTTCCGGTACTCTAAAGGGTTTCCGACCCTCCCGTAACAGCCAGGCAATGGCCTTGAGCTCCGTTTCCACCTGTTTCCGTTGAGCGAGCAGCATACGGATGGCAAACGCCGCAAGCACCAACAAAGAACCAGCCAAATACTTCCGCCCCGGCGTGGGTTTCCCAAGCAGGACTTCTTTGACAGGAAAAGATAAAGGCATGGCTTTTTTACTATCCTCACTTGTCAGGTTTTGAGAGACACGCAAGTATCCGAGGAGAGATAACGGCAAGCCACATGCCGCGCAAACATTCATCAGAGAGATTCACAACTAAGTGATTTTATGAAGATTCGAGTCCGTGAAGGCTGCGCGTGCATTGTATTCGTGTATGAGAACGGATACGGACTAGCGGAACAACACCGTACAGGAAGGAATCAAGCGAGATGCCGGTTTTGGTGATGTGTCATTGTGGTTCAAAACGTATAATCGCTCCCTTCGTGATATGCATCGTCAGAGTTGTTGGTGAGAAATGTTCCTGCGTCTCCTGTCGTCGGTTGCCGCCTGGTCTACCTTCCTGAATCTCCTCATTCTGACCCATTGGATACCAGCCTACG
>JAICVE010000213.1 GCA_025935475.1 Nitrospira sp.
AAATCCACGTATCGCTGGCGGTAGCGAGTCTCGACGTCGGTGAGCCCGTGCCATTTCTCGGGCAGGGGACGCAGGGCCTTGCTCAAAAAGGTCAGCTCGTGCACTTCGACCGTGAACTCGTTGGTCTTGGTCCGAAACAAGATACCCGTCACCCCGATCCAGTCTCCGAGATCCAGCTGCTCGGTCACCGTGTATGCCTGCGAGGAGAGCAGGTCCTTCTTTAGGTAGGTCTGGAGGCGTTCCGAGCCGTCCTGGAGCACGGCGAACGCCGCCTTACCGAAGCGCCGGAGGGCCACAATGCGGCCTGCGATCGTGCAGGGAATGCGCTCCTGCTCGAGCGTCTCCTTCGTCTTCTGCCCGTGCAGCCTGATGAGATCACCGGCCCGGTCCTTGGCATCGAACCGCGTGCCGTACGGCGCCACTCCTGCCTCCCGAAGCACATCGAGTTTTTTGATCCGCTGCTGCCGCTGTTCGTTTGCTTCATCCATGCTGACGCGCCCTCGTCACACTCGGCGATTACAGGTCGTCCGGGCTCTGGGCCGGTGACAACTGCCCGCTGCCTTTCGTCAATTGCTTCTTCAAGTACGCCTCGATGAATCCGTCCACGTCGCCATCCATGACAGCAGCCACTTGTCCGACCTCATAGCCCGTCCTGTGGTCCTTGACCATCTGGTAGGGCTGGAACACATAGGAGCGGATCTGGCTGCCCCAGGCGATGTCCTTTTTTTCTCCAACGATGGCGTTGAACTCGGCTTCTTTCTTTTTCTGCTCAACTTCGTAGAGCCGCGCTTTCAAAATCTTCATCGCGCCGTTCCGATTCTGCAGCTGAGAACGCTCGTTCTGGCACTGCACGACGAGGCCCGTCGGCAGGTGTGTGATGCGAATGGCCGTTTCGACCTTGTTGACGTTCTGGCCGCCTGCGCCACCGGAGCGGAAAGTGTCGATCTTCAGATCCTTGTCGTCGATCGCCACTTCGAGATCGTCGTTCAGCTCGGGATACACGAAGACCGAGGCGAATGACGTATGCCGGCGTTTGTTGGCATCAAACGGGGAGATGCGTACGAGACGATGCACGCCGGCCTCCGCCTTCAAATAGCCGTAGGCAGAGGGACCGGTGACGGCGATCGTGGCGCTTTTGACGCCGGCCTCATCGCCCGATTGAAAATCCAGCGTCTCCACCTTGAACCCTTTCCCCTCCGCCCAGCGCACATACATGCGCAACAGCATCTGCGCCCAATCCTGGGATTCGGTCCCTCCAGCTCCGGGATGAATCGCGAGGATAGCGTTGTTCTGATCGAGCTCGCCGGAGAGGAGATGCTCCACTCGGAGGGCGGCCAGAAGGGGCTCAAAACGATCCAGCTCGGAAGCCAGCTCAGTCTCGAGAGCGGCGTCCCCGCTTTCTTGCGCCAGCTCCAGCAGCGCCGTGACGTCGCCCAACTTCCTTTCGATGTCGTGCCACTGCTGGAGCTCGCGCTCCAACTTGACTTTCCGGCGGCTGACGCCGGCTGCCGCGTGTGCGTCGCTCCAGAAACCGGGCTGGCCCATCTTGGCTTCGAGTTCCTGCAGCTCAGCGGTCATGCGTGAGAGGTCAAAGATGCCCCCGAAGTTCGGCGACCTGATCATCGACACCGCGCACACGAAGACGAATCTCATCCAGCATGAACAGGGTCCTTTCGGTGTTAGACGGGAGTGGCCGCGACAGCGTCGGGTTCAGCCCCTTTGGTGCCAAAAATGCCGTACAGACAGAACAGCAGGGAGATTAACATACAGCCGTAGGCAAAGACATCTCCGTGCCGACTGTAAAAGGTCTTCGTCTGGCGAACCGGAATCTCGGCCTGCAAGGCTGTCTGCGTAAAGGTGGGAGACGCCACGATGATGCGTCCGAACGGATCGATGAAACCTGAGATGCCGGTGTTTGCGGCGCGGGCGAACGCGAGGTGATTTTCTACCGAGCGGAACACTACCATGGAAAAATGTTGGGCCGGGGCCGACGAATCTCCGAACCACGCATCGTTGGTAATGGTGACAAGAAACTCGGCACCGCTGCCGGCGATGCGCCTCACCAGATCGGGAAAGATGACCTCATAACAGATGACGACGCCGAATTTGACCCGGCGGGCCGGCGCGGCGCCGTCGGACTCCTTCAGTTGAAACGACAGAATGGTGGGGCCTGGGCCGGCTTGGAAATCGCCGATGCCTTCGACCATCTTTTCCAAAAAGAACAGCAGCGAGGATTTGAGTGGGATGTATTCGCCGAACGGCACGAGATGCTGCTTGTCGTACCGGCCAAGCAATTCCCCGTCAGGAGACAGAAGATAGGCGCTATTGAGCAGAAACGGCTTACGCTCTTGGTCGAACCGGACTGCCGGACTGCCGAACAGGAGCGGGGCCGAGGCGCGATTCGCCATGGCGACCAGCTGTAATTGGTACACCGGTTCGCGTTCATAGATGAACGGCGTGGCAGCTTCCGGCCACACGACGAGATCGACTCCGTATCCGAACGATTCCGTCAGGCGATCGTAACGTCGGAGCGTTTCTTCGCGAAAGGCCTGATCCCATTTGACCGCTTGGTCGATGTTCGGTTGCACGACGCCGACCTGCAGGGTGGCTTTGGTGTGTTCCATTGTCTCGCTGGCGATCAGCGATGTGCTATACGCCCAGGACAGGCTCACCAGCATTGCGGCCGTCGTCACCAGTTCCCAGGGCAGACGGGCAGGCCTGAATCCACGAAAGAGCGGCATGAGCCAGAGATACAACTCCGCCAAGGCCACGTTCGACAGGACGATCAAAAAAGATACGCCGTACACGCCTAAGTGATCCGCGATTTGAATCACATCGAGCTGGCGGTATTGCGAATAGCCGAGAAGCGACCAGGGAAGTCCGCTCAAGACGTACGTCCGGAGCAGCTCCAGAGTGACCCAGAGACAAGGGGCCGCGAACAGTCCATACCGCGGCATGAGCATTCGGAACCAGACGACACCGGCGCTATAGATGCCGACATACAGCCCCAGGTACGCGGTGAGCAGCAGCATGATGCCGTAGCTGAACACCAGCGGCACTTTGCCGTAGGTATTCATGGCCGTCACGACCCACGACATGATACCGGTCGAGCAGATGATTCCCGCCAGCCAGCCGAGCCAAAACGCTTGTCTGCGGCGGCTAAGTCCGTCGAGGGCGATGTGAAGAGGAATCAGCGCGACCCAGGCGAGGAGGCCCAGATCATACCTGGGAAAGCAGTAAGGAAGAAGAATACCCGTCGTCGCGGCGAGAAGGATCAGGCGGACGGGCCACTGACTCATGCGCTAACTTAGCGGAAGGTGAAGGTTGTTGCAACTCAACCCGACCGCGTCAATGCGTCATGAACGAGACAAGCGCTTGCTGTCGCTGGATTTTCACATCATCCAGTTCCGCGACGGTGCCGCAATCCGCTTCGTCCAGTTCCACCCCGAAATGGGCTTCGTCGGTCCAGCGAACCTTCGCCTTCTTGATGATGAGCGCATGCTTGGCGGACGGAATCAGCAGCATCAGGAGCTCCATCCCGACGGTGACCAGATGGGTGCCCCGCAGGCAGCCTCCTCGATTCGTCAAATTTTCGGTCATGCCGCTGGCATGGAAATCCCCGTTGGAATAGTAGACGGGGCACGAAACGGAAGTCCGGATATCGCGTCGCTTGTTTGGGTGAGAGGCCATAATGGGATCGTCTCTATTTTTGTGAACGCAGGAGTGCTCTCGCGAACGTGAAGGCTCGTGGCTCAGGCGCCGCTTCGATCACCAGGGCCGCAAGCCCGATGCCTATTGCGTTGAATGCGACGTCATGGATATCGACGGTTCGTCCGGGAACGAATCCCTGAAGCAATTCCATCCAGACGCCAAAAACCATGGCGGCCATGACGCCGAGCCGCAACGCCATCTGCTTGGACCACCCTCGGTTCCGGAAGCCGCCAGTCAGTAGCCAGGTCAATAGGGCATAAGCGGGCGCATGTGAGTACTCGGTGACGGGCTGAGGAAGGACAGCCAGCATAGAACCCGCAATCCCCACGCCGGGCGTGGCTATCGCGCCGAAGGCTAACAGCACCATATACATCGATGGAACAAGCAATCCCCAGATGCCTCCGTTCCCGACGAGATGATTCGCAAGGTACAGGAGCACTTAGTGAGAAACTATTGGGCAATGGTAGGGGAGGGATCAACGCGGTCCCCTGAAGACCAACGGTCTTCCCCCGCGCAGACTGAAAATATTTTTGTGTCGTCGGGTGGCACTGATTCTGAGGGGATGTTCAAAATATCATAGACTTAGCTCGATCCCGATGCTTCCGTCTCATCGCGTTCCACGCCAGCCGGGTTCGCAAAGTCGAACCACTTTTTATACGGCCTCGATTGCCACCTTTCGAGGGGTCATGCAGAAAAGACATCATGTTGATGATTTCTCACACATGAAGGGGTATTCTCCCATGGAGACGGGATGCGGTGCTCGGGAGTTCGATGCCTATGATGAAGATGATCAGGCCAGAACAGATGCGAAACACGATTTCCCTCGTCGTGACCTGCCTCTTGGCGATCTTTACGGTCAGCGGCTGTGTCATGCAAAGCACCTATGACGCCGCGCTGCAGGAAGGAATGACGGCCAGAGCGGAACTCGCACTTGCAAAAGACGAACAGAGAGTGCTTGCCCGTCAAGTGAGCGACATGGAACTCTTAAATGCGGATGTGGTGCGTGAAGCGGAGGGGGCCGCTTCGGCCCTCCTGCAGGCGAAAGACGACGCTGAACAAAAACGACAACAGGCCGAACTGCAGATCGTGAAGTTGCAACAGAAAGCGGCTCAGGCGACCAAACAACAGCGGGCACTACGGTACGAGTTGACCGTCGCCAAGGAAAATGCCTCGGCGCTGCAAGAACTCATTGATGTCTATCAGAGAAAAATTCGTGACGGCGCTGTGGTCGCCGCATCGTCCCCCGTTCCCGACCCGGCGGTCCACAAGCCGTTCGATCCGTCGACGATTCCGGTCCCACAGGATCTACCGGCGGTCCCAGCAGTTTCTCCGCCAAAACCGACGGCGCCCGCGCCCACGCCGTCCACGAATTCCGCAAAATCTCCTCTACCTCCGCCGGACGAAGGCTGGGTCTCGAGCATCAAGAGCTGGCTCGTGTCTTTGTGGCATTCAGTCTTTTCGTAAAAACTGTACATACAAATGTTGCCTTGAGCATCCACAGACCTCCGGACCTCCACACTCTTGTGCTTTTCCTAGGTCCCTTTCGGCGGCCCGTCGTGTGACCTGATTCCGAACCCGCCATAACGGCTGAGCAGGCTTGTCGAATCGATGTCGCAGGCACGAGAAGGCTTGTGGCTGTGGATATTCATGCATATATAACATTCGAACAGCACGCCTACAGCGGTCACGCGCAGACCGGTTCCCAAAGGTGCAGCAATTGACCGTCCAAATTTTGTCTCTACTATTACTGGGGGTCATATCGGCTGAACACCTATGCCTAAAAATTAGGCAGTTTGCTCGAGAGATGCCTCAGATCCTGCATCGTCAGCATCAGAATG
>JAICVE010000059.1 GCA_025935475.1 Nitrospira sp.
ATTGTCGATCGGAAGAAAGACATGATCTTGTCGACCTCGGGGTTGAATGTGTACCCAGCCGAAATCGAGCAGGTGCTTATGCTTCATCCTCATGTGCGTGAGGCAGCTGTCATCGGAGTGCGGTCCCTGGATGGAGGCGAATCCATTAAGGCGTTCATCGTTCCGGCACGCGAGTCCGTCTCTGTGGAAGACCTCACCGCGCATTGCCGAAGTCATTTGGCCTCATACAAGGTGCCGAAAAAGGTTGAGTTCCGCACGGAATTGCCTAGATCAATTCTTGGGAAGACGCTTCACCGGGTCCTGCGCGCCGAGGAGGATGCACAACTGCAACTGCAACGATCTACAAACGGTGAACCGCAGCCGAAGAACCCATCGGCCGAAAATATTGTTGGATGCAAGGTAGGTCACTGACGTGCCTCGCCAGCGCCAAAGCGGCGGACAGACCAGGCGATTCTATGCCGACCAGATTGATGAGGAGGGGGGTGTCTCGGTCGACGGACACGATGAAGTCGCTCTTTTTCTGCTTCCCGATCATCACGCATGGCCGGATGCCCGAATAGCCCCAGCGGAGATCAGACTCTTCCAGCACGGGGAGGAACTTCCGCAGGGCCTCGACGAATGTTCCCGGCGGCGTCTTTTCCGACAGATAGTCAGATTTATCCTGTACCGGTACCTCGTTGGGTCCCACGAACAATTGTCCGTTCGGCCGGGGGCTGAAGTGGATTCCCTTGCCCGTTGCTCTTGGCGGCAGGGCGGGGTACACGAGGCGCCCAATCAAGCCCTTCTTGGACGAAGTGACCAGTTCGTAGTACTCCCCCCGCACCGGTCGAATGCTATATTTACTGTGGGACAGTGCGAGGGCGGCGATGTCATCGGCATGAAGGCCTGCCGCATTGATCAGGCAGGCAACTCGCATCTTTTGACGGTCGGTCGTGATGAGGTACTCGGTGCCTGCGTCTTGGATGTCGACGACCCGGTTATTGAACGCGAATTCGACCCCACTGGCTTCTGCGTCGAGTTTCAGTGATTGCACAAAGGCGGGCGAATCGATGACACACACACCAGGAATGACGATACCGCACGAGGCGCGGAGGTTCGGCTCCAAGGCCCGCAAGCCGGCTGGTGTGACGAACCTTATTCGGATATTCGATCTCCATGCGTTCAGCCACAGCCGTCGGAGCATGGACAGTTCACGCCAGAGACCTCGACGGATATCCTCCCGCGAAATGGCGATGACCATGCCGCTGCGGAGGAGGGGGATGTTGTGTCGTACCGCGTATGCCACGGCCAAGGCGCTCCCCTCTCTGGCCAACCGCGCCTTGAGTGAACCGGAATGTTCATGGATTCCGCTGTGCAGGACGCCGCTATTGCGTCCGCTGGTCTCCTCCGCAACCCCCTCGTGTCGTTCCACCGTGATGATACGGAGTGGGCGCTGCCAGCGACCGCCCGCGAGTTCCCTGGCAATGGCGCACCCGACGACTCCCGCACCGACAATGCCAATGTCATACGTCTTCATCGCATTGGATTCTCTCAGGCCGTTCATCGGTAACATTCGGATCCAGGAGTCGTGGTATGCCAGATAGCCTCTCGACCAAATACGGCAAAACCCTCTTCGTCTTTTGTGGAGGAGGATGCAAGGCCATCCACCAAGCGGTGGCGGCGGCAGAGGTGGTCAATGCTGGCTTCACTCCGTCCCACATCATGAGTTCTTCGGCAGGCACATGCAACGCTCTCGGCTTTGTCGAAAATCCCGGTCCCGTCGGAGCCGAGAAAACCATCCGCATCTGGGAAAACTATATCACTTCCCCCGAAGCGATTTACGAGGTCCATCCCTTCCTCAGGGACAAATTGACGCGCCTCTTGGGAGTCGTGCCGATGGCGACACAAGATTGCGGACCTTCCGGGTCGATCCTCCACGATGTCCGGAGAGCCATCAAATTCCTGCCGTTGGTGCTCTCGTTCTGCGTGCGCATGCCATTGCGCGTGGCTGGCCGCACGGTCAGTTTCCTCTTTCGACTCATGGACACGTTCGAGGCCCAACATCAATCGTTCCGGAGACTTGTCCAAGCACCGGAGATTCTCGAAGCGTTCGATGAGGTGGACAAATATTTTGAATTCAAGCGGATGAAGGCGTTTCTCGACCCCTTTCCGCTCTTGGCCAGACTTGGCGAACAAATCGATCTGCAGAAGGTGCTCACCAGCTCCATCGTGTGGCACATCATTACCGAACGATATGAAGATGGAGCGACGGTGCTGTTTTCAAACAAGGATCCGGATCTGGTGATCGATGAACACACGGACGCGCGAAGCCAGAAGGTAAAGTACGATACGTTCTATAAACGGATTCGCGCCTCTATGGCGCTGTATCCTTTGTTCGAGTTGGTTGAAATGGACGGCTTCCGGTACCTTGACGCCGATCTCGCGAATCCTCTTCCAGTAGAGGAGGCATTCAACCTTGGGTGTGACACGATCTTTATCTTCCTGAATGTTCCGAAAAGGAGCGTTCGAGTCGATCCGCATCCCTTGCGGGACCTTGTGGAGCTCAATGACCTGTTGCGATTGAACGAACGATACATCCATCACCGCCTTAAGGAAGCCCAGGTGAAAGCCAAGGAAGAAGGGATCAATTTGTTCGTCATCCGTCCAGACGAGATTCCTGCGGGCCTCGGACTGTTAGAGATCGATGGCAAGGTGATCGAATTCGTCAAGGGGCACGAACGAAAAAAAATGAAGGACTATCTCGCGGATTTGGAAGCACACAATCTTCGATTTGCACCGCCGCTAAGCTGATTCCTCCCTTCGCCCATTGCTCTTGGGTAGACCATGCGGAGCGCTCATGCCTCGTGTGTTGAGAATCGGTCATCGCGGTGCAGCCGGACATGCGCCGGAGAATACCTTAGCCGCTGTTCGTCAAGGGATCGAACTCGGCGTCGATTTCGTGGAGATTGATGTGCGCCGGACGGCAGACGGCGTCCTTGTTGCGCTTCATGATGCAACTGTCAATCGAACTACCAATGGAAGGGGACGGGTCGAGGCGCTATCGCTTGGAGAAGTCAGGAACCTCGATGCCGGAAACGGGGAGCGTATCCCGACGGTTGAAGAGGTACTCCAGATGGCTGGACGACGCACAGGACTGATGTTGGAACTCAAGGTCGATGGCCTGGCTCACCTGGCTGTGCAAACCGTGCAGAAGGTCCAGTTGGACACTCCCGTCATCTATGCCTCTTTCTTACATAAGGAGCTCACACACGTTCGAGTGGTCGAGACAGAGGCTGCGCTCATGGTCTTGTTCGATAGGCTGCCTCGCGCTGCGGTGCCTTATGCGATGCAGTATCAGCCGGAGTACGTCGGCCTTCGGCATGACAGAGCCACCGGCCCGCTTGTCGACGCATTCCATCGAGAGAACGTGAAGGTGTGGGTCTACACCGCGAATAGCCTCGCTGACATCGCGCGTGCAATCTCTATCGGTGTGGACGGAGTGATTTCCAACTTTCCTGAGCGCATCCCCAGCCGGTAACTGTCAGACATGTCCGTCCTCGCTACGGCCCATGGGCTGACGTCGGGTTCCATACGCGCATCATTTGGCCCGAATCACTGCCAATCCTTGGTTGCCCATCGATACATAGACCGCACGTGGCGTCACGGTCGTGTCCATTACCACGCGACGGACGCTCGACACGCCTGGCCAGACCTGTACGCTCGATGCGGAGGGATCGAATCGAAGCAAGCGCCCGCTGCTGTCGACAATCCACAGGGAGCCGTCGGGATCCGCTGCGATGTCGACGAGGCCGGTGGCCGGTAAACCTGGCACGCTGGCGTAGTGACGAACTTGTGAAAAATCAAATTGGGCGATTGAATGGTTGTAGCTCGAGAGGCCTGTCAGTTGACTGACCCACCAGGCCGTTCCGTCGGATGTGACCGCCGCACCACGGTTCGTTTCACGATACTCTGCAGGCACATCGAGATCATGCTCGCCGTTGTTATAGGGTTCTGCGGGACCGTATGTCGTCATCGCCCACACGAAGGGACCCAGCACCCAGGCCTTGGGATCGACATTCCAAGACTGCGCCCCCACGCCGTAACCCGAAGCGGTCAGCAGGTCTCCGTTGGGAAAAATGGCGAGCCCGTATTGCTCACCCTGCTTTGTGACAATACGGCCATCCGAATAATGCCACTTCGTTTCCACATGAATGTGGTCCCCCCACGTGTCGTTGGCGACATGAACGACGCCATGGTCGAATCCGATAAACAAGTGTCCTGCCGCGGTCCCACTATGTCCGAAGGTCATGCGCCGTGCTGACCGCTCTTCCCAGCAGTTGGTCGTGGCATCACAGAGAAATTCATAGCGCTGGACGGCAATCGTTCCATCCAGATTGAGCGTGACTTTGTCGGCCTGTCCCAAGTGCCATCTGGGATCACTGAAATCTGCATTGGGTTCGCAGCACGATGGAGGTGCCGGCGGCGGGATGGTGGCTTCATATCCTCTGTATCCAAGGAAGACCTCGTTACTGTGTCCGCCCGCCAGAGCTGTGATATTGCTTACCGTGGTGCCGTTGGTATCCGTAATTGACTGAATATGAAGACCGTTGGAGGCCGTAAATGGCGTGAAGGTTGTTTGACCAGGGCGCAGGACATAGAGTGTATCTGGAGTCGCTGCCCAAATATTTTGCGCCTCGTCGGATCCCGCGTCGATAATCGTGCCGTTTAAGCCTTGAGTCGAGGCATACAGTGTCAGATCTGCGACGGGCCAAGGGCCTGCAACACCGCCTGGCGGCGGATTCGCGGGCGGCGGAGAAGAAGATGGCGGTGGTTCTGTTGATCCCGCCGGAGCACTATCTGATCCGCTACAGGCGCTCAGAACACAGAGAAGAGCACAGAGCACCGCCCGCATCCACATGTGAACTCCTTGGGTGATCAATCTCGACGTCAAGGGTGTCTCCTATGTCCTACCTTCCTTCCTCAGATCCACTAGCTAGTAAGATCCCCTGAATGGCAGGGGTGAAGCCCTTGCCGGTGTTCATTGACGCCGTTTACGTCAATGGGCTAGGCTCTTGCCTCTCTCTCCTTGGAGGCCTCGTGGCCATGAAACATAAGATGCTCTGTGCGGCGTTGGTATTGGGAATGTTAGCGGCGGGTAGCTGGACAATACGAGCGGCCGAACCGTCTTTCGAGTTGACCGCCCGCTACATTCTCGAGGTGGTCAAAGCGTTCAGGACGGCCTACGTGCTCAAGGTGGTGGAGCATGCCAAGGAGGGAGGAATCAAGCCGAACGAAGAGTGGCAGAAGGATTCGCATTTCATTCCGTTGCCCGCCCAGTTCGTCAAGGCTGCCGCCGATCAGCTCGACAATTTCGAGATCGGCCTCATCGGCCTCACACCGGTCAATCAGGCCAATTTCCCAAAAACGCAGGCCGAGACGGATGCGCTTCTCCAGCTCATGAAAAATCGGGAGCGGTCGGTGACCTCTTTTGTCGACGGTGATCAATTCAAAGCCATCTCGGCAGACTTGGCGCTCGTGCAGTCGTGCGTGGATTGCCACAATCAGCATCCGAAAGCGACCCGAAAGGATTTCCAGCGATGGGATGTCATGGGAGGGCTTGTCGTGCGACTGAAGCGCGAGGCACGCTCTGAAGGCGCAGCGATTGGCCCCGAGCCTTCGAACCGTCCCATGGCTCCGATTGAGAGGATGACCCCTCCAATGACGACCCCACCGCCCTGGGTGCGATAGGCCGGTCTGGCCTTGACGCCCAACATCAGGGGGGCGTAGGCTTTCAACTATACTTTTGCCGCCTCGCAACCGAGGTTGCAGTATGGTCCTCCGTGGTCGTCAGAACCAGCCGCGTGGACCTGCCAGGTGTTCCCCCTCACCAGACGGGACCTACTCCCTCAGACTGTGCCTTGTGAGCTCTCACCGCGCGGTGGCGTTCCAACTGCGGTTTTTCTCTCTCCAGCGTCGTTTCACCAGACATGTCCGAGTCGGCCGACACTCCGCGATGGCCACGGTGTTGCCCGATGCGGAAAGGAGGTTCGTATGTCCTATCGCTTTAACAGCGTAGACATCCTTGTGGGTGTCGGTCTTTGCGCGATCGTTTTTGGTGCGATGATACTTGTCGTGGCAACCAGCGGCGCGTTTCTTGTCAGCGGGTCGCAGTCAGCAGCGGTAGATGAGGTCCTTCCCTCAACCGAGGCAGCCTGGCTGCAGCCGGCTTTGGGGCGGGCCATTGTGGAGCGGGCGATACTTCAACAGCGTACGGACCAGATCACGGCGGCGGCGACTGCTGAATGGAATCGGGCCATCATGGCGCACCGCGACTTGCAATCGATGCAGGGTGGCCCATTTGCCTTCGTGATGGACCGTGCGGCCACCGTTCCTCAAGAGCATGACGCCAGGGTACAAACAGTGATGGGACGAACCATCGTGAATTTCACGCAGCGCGGGATTCGCACTGGTGTGTTGTCGGCTGACTTGTATCTCTCGGATTACAATCAAGGCATGATTGCTGCCACCGAACTCCGTGGCCGGCGGATGCACGACGAGTTCGCGTCGACATGGCAATCAGTGCTCGGACGATGGATTGTGGATGTCAGTCGTGAGTACATGCGCCGGACGACTGAAGTGCAAGAGCAATTGGGGACCGCAATTGTGCATATGACACAGGCGAGAATGGGTTTGGAAGGGGCGTGGGCAGTCAATCAGTACCAGTTGGGCAGCCTGATGGCCGCAGTCGACCGCACCCCCCCCATGGATGAGGGGGCGGCATTCTTCGCCTCTGCCGATGCTAGGCGACCGGAGGGCAGTACCTCCATTGGAATGCCTTTGATTCCTGACATCCAGGTTGGCCACCTCCTCGCCGCTGCCATGCTGTTGTGCGGTGTGTTCTTCGGTGGTCTCGTCCTGTCTGCGGCATCGCGAGAAGCGAAAGCGCTCGCAGAATCGAAGCGAAACGCCGGCAGATGGGTCTACCGAATGGCAGGGTCATAGGCCGGATAGATCTTCTGCGGGCCACGGATCTGTGGCCCGCAGAAGAGTCGATTACGCCGTCCCTCTTCCCTTCCTCCGCCCGTTCTCGCGGATCACCCCATCCTTCCAAAGAAGGGCACCCAGACGAGGCTCGAGGCTTCGTCTAGAAACCTAGGAGGCGAGGAGTCTATGCTAGCCTGGCTGGCGCGTTCACCTAAGGAGACATCCTATGAAGGGTCATCCCTGGCTAAGCTTCGTCATCCTGGTAGTGGTGTGTGTGGTGGGATCGGCTGGAGCGGTCACGCCCGTGGTCAAATCGACCTGCATGATCTCCTGGGATCCGAGCGGGGATCATCCTGGGATTACCGAATACCGCATCACCGTCTGGATGGTAAACGGACAGCGAACTCCCCAGAAGACCACGCATGTCGTCAAAGCTCCAACGACGCAAGTCTCCTGCAAGGAGGTCGGAGCGAACAAGATCGGCCATTGGCAGGCGACAGTGCAGGCCTGCCTCAACGACGGCACCTGCAGCGAAGCGAGCAAACCTCTGTCGTTCAAGGTGGCCGAAAAGTAAACCAGTAGAGGTCGATTCCTGAGCCCTTCGGCCCTGCCGCCCGTTCACAGCGTGCCCAAATCTCAAAAATCGTTACGTGATCCATCGGTCCTTGTGTACAGTATGCCCATGCAGGGCTATCCGCTAGCACCAGAGCTGTCGCGTCCTCCGATGCTCAATCGATTCCGGCGTCACCCTCGTGTCCGCATCGACACCCCATTTGCATGCGCACTCTCACCGCTCCGGTCTCGACGTTGGCTGAGAAGGCCGCCGACGAATCTGGGCTTGGTATACGATCTCTCAGTGCGCGGGGCGCGTGTGAGCACAGAGGCGCCGTTTAAACCGGGGGACGAGGTGACGCTGAGTCTGCGGCTACCGAGGCAAATCCGTTCGGCTGAGATCGCCGTCGCGACCGTTCGGTGGACAAAGGACCAGTTTTACGGACTGGCGTTTCGCCGCCTATCTTTCGATGCTCATGACCGTCTTAAGAAATTCGTTTCGATTGCATCACGATCGATGAGGTAGCCTGATGGAGGAGGTAGAACGACAACCCGAGGTGGGACGAGAGCTACGCCGGCATCCAAGATATCGAGTGTCGGCTCCATTCCCCTGTGCGTTTTCTCTCTTAGGTTTGAAGCGGTGGACGGCTGTCGATCGCAACGGCCTTGGCGTCGTCCTCGATGTCTCGCTGAGAGGTGCAAAGGTCATGAGCACAGCGGTGATGAAGCCGGGAGACCACCTGGCCGTGAGCTTCCGAATGCCTGACCACGTGACGGCGCTGCAGCTGGATGCGACGGTCAGGTGGATCAAGGATCAGCTCTTCGGACTGGAGTTCGTCTCCATGCCCTTTTCGGTCGAAACTCGCCTCAAGAAGTTCCTTGCCCGCTCATCGCAGCTGTCCGCCTGACGACACAATGCCTTTGCCCGCAGCGCCCGCAGACTGACATCGACACGTCCATGTACTTGAAATCGGCTTAGGGAGGAGGAGGAGAAAAATCCCGACGGAATGCCGGGATCCCGTTATTTGATCGCCACCGCTTTCACTTCTTTAAAGGTCGTCAGGCCCTGCAAGCACTTTTGGATGCCGTCCTGCATGAGCGTCGTCATCCCATCTTCGATGGCGGCTTTGACCATTTCTTCCGTCTTGGCTTTTGTCTGAATCAGCCGTTTCAACTTGTCGGTCCCCAAGCACAATTCGTGCAGAGCCACTCGGCCTTTGAATCCAGTCCGGTTGCAGGTCTCACAGCCTTTCCCGCGCGAGAGGCGGAAGGCATTGTCCAGCGGGATGCCGAGCTTGTCCCACCCGTCCGGCCCATAGCCTTGGCGCATTTCCTCATATTCTTCTTTTGTGCCCACATACTGCTCCTTGCAGTCCTTGCAGACCCTGCGCGCCAGACGCTGGGCCATCACGCCGAGCATGGCGTCGGCGAAGCTGAAAGAATCGCAGCCCATGTCCAGGAGGCGGGTCACGGTTTCCACCGCGCTATTGGTGTGCAGCGTGCTCAGCACGAGGTGGCCAGTGAGCGAGGCTTCAATGCCAATTTCCGCCGTTTCCTTATCGCGCATTTCTCCCACCATGATTACATCCGGGTCGGCGCGCAGAAATGCCCGCATGGCCTTGGCGAAGGTGAAATCGATCTTGGGCTGGACCTGGACTTGTCTGAGCCCGTATTGGGTGATTTCGACGGGATCTTCCGCTGTCCAGATCTTGATATCGGGTGTGTTGATGAATCCCAGGACCGAATGCAGCGTCGTCGTTTTACCTGACCCGGTCGGGCCCACGCAGAGAATGATGCCGTACGGCTTTTCGGCGATGTCTTTGATCGCCTTCAGATTGCGATCGGAAAAGCCCATCTTGTCGAGCGGCAATGGTTCGCTCGCTGCGAGAATACGCATCACCACGTCTTCGTTGTAGCCGGCGGTCGGAATGGTGGCGACGCGGAGCTCAATTTCCCTGGTCTCGCTGAGTTTGAATTTGATCTTGCCGTCTTGCGGTTTTCTGCGCTCCGCAATGTCGAGGCTCGCCATGATTTTCAAACGTGACACGATTGCCCGCCGATAGCTCTGCGGAATTTTCATGTATTCGAAACAGTCGCCATCGACCCGAAATCGCACCAGCGTTTCCCGTTTCTCTCCGTACGGCTCAATGTGAATGTCCGAGGCGTTCTGCCGGTACGCGTCGGCGATGATCTGGTTGGCCAGGCGGACGATAGCGCTGTCGTTTTCGTCCAGCCCGCCGCCCATGCCTGATTCTTCCGCAGCTTCGGCTTGTGCTTCCGTGACCAACTCGCCGAGAATGTCCGAGACGTTTTCGTCCAATTTGCGGCCGGCATTGCCGTCGCCGCCACCCGTCGCCGAGTTCAAGAACTGGGCGATGTCCCGTCTCAGGCTGACCGCAAATCGGATATTGAGGCCGGGGAAGGTGCGTTTGATGTCCGCGACGCGGTCAAGGTCGCCGGGATCGTCCGTCAGGATCTCGATGGCCGTTCGGTCGCGCTTGAGCGGCATCCAATGATTCTTTTTGAGATAGTCGACATTGAGGTTTCTCAACAGTTCGATATCGACGAGCGTGCGCTCGCTGTATTCAATATAGGGACACTTGTGGAATTGCGCGATGGACCTCCCGATCTCCAACTTGGGCACTCTGTACTTTTCGATGAGAATGCCCTCCAGGTCCGAGGAAATGCTTTTGCGTGCCTCGGCGATGGCGTTGTCGAGCTCGTTTTGCGTGATTTTGCCGTTGGTCACGAGCAGGTCGAACTTGGTCGAGGCTTTCTTCGTGGTGACCTTCTTGAGATTGAAGAAGGCAATACCCAGCGCCTTGGCGATCTCGGCGACCGATTCCTCGTCCTTCCGTGTGAAGCGGAGGCCGCTTTTCTTGTTGAGAAGCTGCAGCACGCCCATGAGGTACTTGTTGTCGGCGACGATCGGATACGTCAGGACCTGCTTGGTCTTGAATCCCGTACGCTTGTCGTAGGACGTATCATGACTGAGCGACGGATGGATGCCCTGCAGTTCCGCCGTATTATAGGCGTCCGCGATGTTTACGGGCCGCAAGTACTTGGCGCAGAAACCGGCCAGGCTCTGCTCGGTGATCGGGATGCGGACTTCCTCGATCGTATCGATGTGGGGGACCTTAGAGAAGATTTCTTTCTTGTCGGCGTCAAAGGCGAAGAGGGTAAGATCCTCGGCATCAAAGAGGCCCAGAATATCCTTGTGCAGGTCGAGAAGGATGTGGTCCAGATTGCTGGCCGCATGGATTTGATTGGTGATCCGCTTGACATGTTCCGCGAATTCGACTTTTTGCTGAAGTTCCTGCAAGTTTTGCGTTGGAGGTTTGGCCTGCATCTGCGCTCCTCAGAAGAAACCGGTCACGCGACTGCCGTCATGCCCGTGGCTGTCTTACAGCCGCGGCGCAAAGACATGCTTTTTCGAATCGAGACTCAGTCTAGCCCAACAGAGCGGGAAGGCAAGGAAAAGGCACTTTCGCGATGGTAGCGTGTGTGCCCGAAATGACCCCAGAAAAAATGATTGGAATCAGGAGGGCGATCGTCCCGAAGAAGCCATGGCGAGAATGCCCTGCGGGACGTCGGTTGGAGCCAGTTTGGTCTTCACGCCGGTGTTGCGGGACTTCACTTCCAGCAGGCCTTCGGCGAGGCCCTTGTCGCCGACGATCACTTGATACGGTGCGCCGATCAAGTCGGCATCGTTGAATTTCACTCCTGCGCGCTCGTCCCGATCATCCCACAGGATCTCAAGGCCGACC
>JAICVE010000464.1 GCA_025935475.1 Nitrospira sp.
CTACGCCCTGCCCTGAGACGTGCTGCTAATTTTACGATAGCCGAACAGCACGACAATCGCCCCGATCACGGCCATGATAAAGCCGACCGGATCGCCTTCACCGTACCATCCAAGCATGCGACCGATGAAGCCGCCGATGAGCGCTCCGACGATACCCAAGAGGATCGTCACGATCATTCCTCCAGGATCGGGGCCTGGCATGATCAGTTTCGCCACAACACCGACGATCAACCCAAACAGAATCCATCCTATAATCGACATGACTGCACCTCCTCGTTTTGGGCGGCGCTGGTTACCCTAAACTGATGACCGCCAGTTAGCGCGACTTTTCTTGCTGATCTCACTACGCCGCACAGCTTTGCGTTTAGGGAGCTTGGCTGACGGAATGTTCGGCAACCAGGGAATCATTGAAGTGTCTGGTAGTTCTTGGAAGGGCCTGCGTGTTTTAAGGTGAGTCCTCCAGCCCTTACCAGAGGCTGGTTTGCGGCCTGCTTGTTTTTTTGCCATCCCATCATCGTACCACATGAAGAGTTATGCGGTTGCTCGGGTATGAGGAAGCGCAGCGCCTATGGTCTCGGCTGCAATGACCGCTCAGTCATTGCACATAGCCAAGTGTTCGCACCCAGGCATCCACTTGCCGCGATTTAATACACGGCGAAGGTAAAAACTAACGTCCTCGTGAACCTACGATGCTTTTGCGAGGACGGAAGGAACCTCAACGGGTCCAGCCCACATGGCGTCTACACTTTGAAGCTCTAACTCCATATACGGAGTCTTTGGATAGTGAGAGGCAGGAATTAGCACCAACCAACGATGAGTCCCTCGATCAAGCACGATTTGTACAATCGTGGGTAGACTACTCTCTTTCCCAGGACTCAGCATCCAGAACCAGCCAGGTGTCTTTGGCTTCTGCTGTGTCCACGTTGGCATTATGGTCCCCTTGTCCATTGTGATACCTCACTTGTCGGTTCTTGATCCTAGACAGTCTCGACAGGTCGACACTATTCCCTAAACGGGGTAGGTATAAGCATTAATCGGTAGCTAGAGCTTCCAGGAAGGCTTGCTAACTTACGGCAGCTTAATTGGTGACTTCACCGCGAAGCTCCAATCAGCTGCGA
Organism: Nitrospira sp.; assembly: GCA_025935475.1. Taxonomy (GTDB): domain Bacteria; phylum Nitrospirota; class Nitrospiria; order Nitrospirales; family Nitrospiraceae; genus Nitrospira_C. The sequence goes on from JAICVE010000464.1 coordinate 1,119, forward strand.
TCCCATTATGGGATGTTCTAGACGAGTGAGAAATGAGCACGGCGATCTGGGCAGGCGGACAGGATGGTAGTGGGGAGAATAACATCGGGCGACCGCCTTTCTCACAGTATGTCGGCGGTCGGGCCTTCCAGGAGGTCGTCGGCAATTCGTGTAGAGGACCCCGTCAAGCGGAAACGGGAGCGATAAAAACAGTGGAGGCATTCGAGGGGGAATTACTTGTGAGAGAGGAAGATACACCGTCTGCCAAGGACATTTGCATCTCTATCAGCAATTGATCGCAATGTGCCTTGCAAATGCCATGGGAATGGAGTTCCCCCGACGACGAAGAGTCATCTAGTGTCTTGTAAAGAACGGCTGGCCGTCCTTCTTGTTCACACCAAGCACATATAATGATCAAAGAAGCACCTCCATCGACCGCAGTGTAAGAGGATGCGAGAAATCCATGACCTGCTCAATACCCTAGGTGAAGAGCAAAATGTCACTGCCCAAAAAACGGCACTAAACGATGAGGCGCTATCCCTGCTTGACCTGCCTCGTCTCTCCTTTCTTAGGGTGATCATCACGATGCGCGCGAATGGCTGCTTGAATAACGAGTTGGAGAAAAACCGATTCGTTCTCAGCACGTGGAACCACGAGGGTAATGGTGGATGACATGAAGATCTCTTTCCTTTCTTATTTCCTATGCTTTGGATGAAATTGAAAGACTGAGGCTAAAAGCCATGGCTGTAACTGTATTAATCGGATCAGGGATTGTGTTGAAGCCAGAGAGGTTGCCGCTCGTAGTGGCCTTACAATATCGAGATTCGTGCAGTCAGAGGGGGAAACAGCGTTGACCTTTCTTGGCGGGTCGCAGCCATGCCGATAACGAGAGACTTCGCATTCTCTCGGACGCGGTGTGCTCATTGCTAAGACACCTCACAGTTGGGCGCAGTATACGAAGCTCAAAAAAATATGTGACTAGCGAATACCCTAGTATGGGTGCCCGGTCTTACCAAAAGGCAGACTGATAAGCTCATTGAATCCGACTAATCTCTATGCGCCCGCAGCGAGTGGTTCAAGCTGTCGGTAGATATGGCGGGTTGCCAATCAGGAAAGGGGCATACACGACAGAGATTAGATTAATGGACTGATCCGGCCGGGTAACTTTAAGCTGCAGCCTGAGGAGCGGGGGGTTCGAGGTTCCGTCGTTTCCAATCGAAGTACGTGATCTGGATCAGGAA
>JAICVE010000399.1 GCA_025935475.1 Nitrospira sp.
CTGGACCCGACGGATCGTTAGCACTCATTGTCGGCGCCGAAGCCTCGGCTCGTGACGGCGTGGGGAGCGTGCCGCACCCGAGCGTCAGTCCAAACAGGAGGCCCGTGTAGGTCACTCGTGCCATGAGAGCCCCCGCTCATGGACCTCGTTGTCTGCCAACGAAGGCGTCCTGCATCAGCAGGGTTCCTCCAGCCCGGTCGATGGAGAACACGCCTCCGACCTGTTGTGCCTGCGGGCCGAAGAAGGCGCCGTTCATGGCGCCTGTGACGGGCTCACTCACCGGCGTCTCCACCGCATTGTTGTACGAATAGTTGGCCGACCCGGTCAGCGGGATGTCGAACAGTCCGTTGTTGGAGAACGCCGCGGCCCCGCTGACGTGGATCCCCAATATTGGATCTGCGGAAACGGGCCTCGTCGGATCGTACCTGTAATCCTGTTCGATCAGCGCAGACATCGTGCGCTGCCCGAAATCGGCCGTCAGCGTGAACGGGATTCCCGCCGTTCCCTCGCTCGAAAGAAGAACCAGTGAACGGGCATCGTAGACTGCCGTGCCCGAGACAGGGATACCTGTGGCTGGCGTCCGGTCTCCATTGACGAACAGCAGGTCCCCGAAGTCGCCGGCGGCTGTGCCGTTAAGGTCGACAACCCGCCACGACCATTCGCCCATCGCGACGTAGGAAAGGCCGATGTCGTAGAGAAGAGTGGTCGTCAGGCTATTGCCATCGGCCAGCGGCTGCGTTCGCGTCGAAACGCCGTGCGTGTAATCGTAATTGACCCGAAGCGTCCTGGTCCCGTCGGGAGCGACCTCGAATTCCTGGAGGTTTTGGCCGAAGTATTGCGCGTAGTCTCCGTAAGGGTTGTCGTACCGATAATTCGGTCCGCCATAGTTGAAATCCCAGGAATCGACATCGCCCGAGACTCCGATCGATGTCAGTCCTCCGGGCAAAAGCCCAACGGGCGCTTTGAGCAAGTAATTGAATGGATCGTCATCGAAATACCGATTCACGTTGATGGTGAATTCACCGGGCGCAACGGTCCGATATGAGGTAGCGCTGCCGTCACCCGGCGTGAGCGTGAGCCTGCCGATTACCCCATAGTCGCCTTCGCGCGTGCCGACGGTGTCCAGCAGGCTGGTTTGCACCTCAATCGTTCCAGCAGGCGTTGGTGTAGGCGTCGGAATTGGCGGGGGCGGCGTGCTCGCTATGCGAGACCCGCCTCCGCCGCCACAGGCCGAAAGCGCCGCGCAAAGTGGCAGAACGACAGTGCTTGCGAACGAAATTTGCCGATCCAAGCCGCGAGTGTGGCGAAACATGGCTGTTTTCCTTTCAAAAGTAATGCCTCGAAGCTGCCGTGCCCGTTCGGCGGGGGGAGAGCCCGCCGAACGGAGGACGGCGGTCAACCGCCGACGGTCGTGTAGATCCGGAACTCGCGCACACGGACGGAAGCGGTCTGGCCGGGCGCATTCGAGTTCACCGCAATTCCTGGGCCCACGTTCGTGATCGTTGGCCCGCTATCCGCGAGGAAATCCTTAAGGGTGAAGGACAGGGAAAAGACCTGGTCTATGACCATGAGCTTCGCTGTTCCCGTGCCCAGCTTCCGGTCAATCGTTAGCTCGATCGTGAAGGGCTGCGGGTCCGTCGTGGAATAGATCGCGTCCTTGACTGCCTGCGGCAGGACCGTGTTCGTCGGCTCAACCGACCCGAATGGAACCTGGAATCTCACCAGCTGGTTCGGCCGTGCATTGACGGTCACGAAAACCCTGGGTTCGAGAGGAAGGTCGTCCTTGCCGCCTATCCTGGCTCCCACACCGATCGCAAAGCCCCCCGTGGTGGCATAGGGTCCGACAGGAGCAATGAACGTCGCCCTAAGGCGCACAACCGATCCAGGACCGAAATTGACCGGCGCAAAGATGCTCTCGGCAGGAATATCGTCAGGTGACAGACCGAGCGGTCGGTGGATGCTGACCACAATTTCGCCTGGCGCGGCAGAAACAGTCGGGTTCGAGCCCGGGATCAGTGGGTCGCCCGGCACCATGGGGCCGGCGTTCATCTTGTCGACGGAGGGCTCGAGTGAGCCGTTCGGGAAGCTTGCTAGATAGGCAAGCTGGAGCTCATTCGAAACGGGAGCGGTGTTCGGAATGCCGCGAATGATTACAGGATTGAAGCCGGGCTTCGCATCTGCATGAGTTGCAAGGGCCAACGTAACGACTGCCGTGCACACACCAGCGCGCGCCAAGACCTTTTGAATCAGTTGAACTGTTCTGCTCGACATGACGGTGTTCCTTTCAGCGAAAAGGCAAAAGACATTCGCAAGCTTACCTAAGTCGCTGAAATTCATGGCCCGATCTCTGCCTGATTTCGCCTGATCTTCGTCCGACTTCGTCGCTGTCGCGCGCCATGTTATGACGTGACCGCTCGGGAAAGCTGGCTGGGGACCGGATGTACGAGTCGACTGAAGACTGGGTGCACGGCATCGACCTGGCACAGGAGGCGGATTTCGATCTGGGACCGCTCCGCGTTTGGCCCGCCCGTTGCGAAGTCGAATGGAACGGCGACTTTCAAACGCTCCAGCGGCGAGTGATGCAGGTTCTCGTTGTGCTCGCCAAGGCGCGCGGCTCCGTTGTTTCGCAGAGCGATCTCGTGCTCCGCTGCTGGCGCGGACTCTCAGTCAGCGACGACGCGATCTACCGCTGCATCAGCCAGCTCCGCAAACTCGCCGCGGGTTATCCAGATGCTCCCTATGCGATCGAGGCAATTCCAGGCGTAGGCTATCGCCTCACTTCATCGAGCCTTGGCAAAGATGACCCTGCAGTCACGCCCACTCGGCGGCAGCGGCGTTTCGCATTTTGGCCCTGGGTGGCCGCGACGGTGGTTGCAACCCTGATCATCCTGGCCGGGGCTTTTTGGATCGTCCGTGGCCGTGTCTCTGACGACCATCTTCCTGATCGCGTCGCGGTGCA
>JAICVE010000073.1 GCA_025935475.1 Nitrospira sp.
CACGGCATCACGACCGGCGCGCTCTTCCTCTGCGTCGGCATCATCTATGAGCGAACCCACAGCCGGTTGATTGCCGACAATGTCGGCCTGGCCAAGCCCATGCCCCGCTACGCGACGCTCCTGATGATCTTTGCGCTGTCCTCCCTCGGCCTTCCGGGCACCAACAGCTTTGTCGGTGAGTTTCTGGTCCTGGTCGGGACCTTTCTCTGGAGCAAAGCCGCAGCCGCTCTCGCCTCATTGGGCGTCATCCTCGCAGCCGCCTACCTGCTATACATGATTCAACGCGTCGTGTTCGGCGTCGCTCTCCCGCGCGAGCTGCCGCATTTAAAGGATATCGGACTTAGAGAGTTCACAATCCTTCTGCCACTCGTGGGACTCGTCTTCTGGATCGGCGTCTATCCGAATCCCCTGGTCACCCGGATGCATAGCACCGTGACCAAAACGTTGGAGACCATGGCGCGAACCAAGGTCGCTCCGAATTCCCATCCTTCGGCCGCGGTCGTTCCCTCGGTCGTGTCGAGCGGTCAGACGGAGAACGGACGACCATGACGTCGTACGGAACGGACCTCATCATCATTCTTCCCGAGCTGGTCGTCGTCGCCGCGGCTTGCCTGGTTCTGATTCTGGATCCTGTGACGCCACGGTCGAGGAAAGAGCTTCTGGCTTGGCTCAGTCTTGGGAGTCTGGCGCTTTGCGTCGGCCTCACCGGCGGGCAAATCGGTGTCCAGAATGTCTCTCTGTCGGCCTTCAACGACCTGGTCGTCGTCGACGGATACGCGCGCTTTTGGAAGCTCCTGCTCTACGGAGCCACGGGGTTGACGATTCTGATGTCGCTCCCCTACCTGAAAATCGAAGGACTTCATCTGGGCGAATATTATGCCTTCATCCTCCTCGCCCTGTCGGGCATGATGGTCATGGTCTCGGGAGCGGATCTGCTGACGATCTATCTCGGTACGGAGCTCATGTCGCTTTCACTCTACGTCTTGGCGGGGCTGAAACGCTCGTCACCGCGCTCACTCGAGGCATCGGCCAAATATTTTGTGCTCGGCGCCTTTTCCTCCGGCTTGCTTCTCTATGGCATCTCTCTCCTCTATGGACTGAGCGGCGGCACCAGACTGAGCACGATCGCAGGCGCGCTAGGCGCAAGGGGATTCGATGATCCCATGCTCCTGATCGCCACCATCTTGTTGACGGTTGGGTTCGGCTTCAAACTTGCGGTCGTCCCGTTTCACATGTGGACGCCCGATGTGTATCAGGGCGCGCCGACAGCGGTGACCGCCTTCATGGCCGTCGCCTCGAAGGCCGCCAGCTTCGCCGCCTTTCTCCGTGTCTTCATCGAGGGACTCGGCGGATTGAAGGCCGATTGGTCCGTGTTGTTTGTGCTGCTGTCCGTCGTCACATTGGTGCTCGGCAATGTCGTCGCCATCGTGCAGACCAACATCAAACGCATGTTGGCCTACTCGAGCATTGCACATGCCGGCTACGCCTTAATCGGCCTCGCCGCCGCCGGGCGAAGCGCTGGTGAATCGGGGGGTACCCCTGGTATCGCCAGCGTCATGCTCTACCTGACGTTTTATGCATTCATGACGCTTGGAGCCTTCGCAGTCATTGCCATGTTTCGCAAGGGCGGGCTCGAAGGGGACGAGATCGAAGACTTTACCGGCCTCGCCAAACGCCAGCCGGTGGCCGCCCTGATCATGCTGGTGTTCATGGTCTCGCTGACCGGCATCCCGCCGACCGCGGGGTTTATCGGCAAGTTCTACGTGTTCATGGCCGCCGTTGAGGCAGGCCTGAGCTGGCTCGCCGCTCTGGGACTGATTTTTTCGGCGGTGTCTGCCTACTATTACATGCGCGTCGTCATGCTGATGTACATGCGGGACCCCGAGGCGACCGCCGCCGAGACCCCGCATCTCGTGCCTTCGCCCGCGCTGTCGATTGTGTTGGCCTGCGCCGTCGCCGGCGTGATCATCTTCGGTTTGTTTCCCAATCCTGTCGTCACCCTCGCACTTCAGTCCGTCCTTCTGCTCAAATAGCACGTCGCCACGTCTTTTTTCAGTCGTGCACGACCGTGAAACTCTGCTAGGCTAGGCTAGTAATGCTCATGTCCTTCTGGCGGCTGCTGTCGGATCTGACGAAATCCTTCCTCCGGCACGGGTGTGGCAGCCTGGCGGCCTCACTGGCCTTTTTCTCGCTCCTCTCCCTCTTTCCTCTCGGCTTCATGGTGCTGTATGGCGTGAGCTTTGTCGTCAGTCACGAAGTGATCGGCGGTCGGGTGCTCTTGAGCTTTCTCATAGGGTTTCTCCCCACTCTCGGAGAACGCCTGGCGGAGGAATTCCAGCGCATCGGCGAACTGGACACGGTTCGCTGGCTCGTGTTCTTGTCCTTCGCCTGGTTCGGCACGCTGGTCTTTTATGAGGTGGATTATGCGCTCAACGTCGTGTTCGACAGCACATGGAAACGCCATCCCTTGATCTCCAGCGCCATTGCGGTCGCCTCTCAGGGGGCGGTCGGAATACTCTTGATCCTGTCATATGTTGCAACCGAGACCGTGAATTTGCTGACGGCCTATGCGCCGCACTTGTGGGGGCTCGATCTGATCGCTCTCGCCGCGCATGATGTATTTTTGACGTACACTCTTCCCTTTATCATGGCCTTTCTCACGGTCGGCGCGTTGTATCGCTATGTCCCTCGGCGGCGGCCGCAATGGCGGGAGGCCCTCATCGGTTCGTTGACCTTCAGTCTGCTCTGGGTCGCGGCGAAACTGATTTTTGTCACGTACAACGAATACGCCACCGTCTACACGAAACTCTACGGCTCCCTGCTCGAAGTCATTCTCTTGCTGCTCTGGATCTACTACTCTGCACTGCTGTTTCTCTTGGGGGCAGTCCTCGCTCATGCGCTCCAGCAACGGAGTCAGGCCGCGGCAGCCGCCGGCTTCGTTCAGCCCGACATCGCATCGCCGCCATCCCCCGTCAGTCGCTGATCAGCGCCCTGTCGGCTTCTGGGCTTTTCCTGGCCCAGACTCCTCTTCATCGTTAGAATACATCCCGACATGGAGGGGACAGGCATGCCCGAAGACATCGGAAAAGAACTCCTGATGCTTGGCGGAACACTGGCCGGCTTCATCGCCGCTTTGCTGACGGTCATGGAAAAACTGATAGACATTAGGCATCGGTTGGGCTCTCGAAAGGATCGGAAGACTTCGGTCCAACAGGAACGGCACACACAGGACAGCGGGCCAAGCGTGGATTTCTTTTCCACCAAGCCTTTTCGCGGCACCTCGTATCTCTTGATGTACGAAACCGGCGTCATCGTGTCTGCCGGTCTCCTGCTCAATTATGTCGGTCTCACCTTGAGCCGGCACCTGGAAAGCATCCTCTATCTCGACATGACCGGCACGGCACTCGTGGCCTTTCTGCTCGGCCCGTGGTGGGGAGCGATCGTGGGCTTGCTCTCCAATTCGGTCATCAACTGGCTCCTCTTTCCGCAATCGGGAGCGGACGTGATGATTTTCCCGTGGTCGCTCGTCAGCATGACCGGTGCCGTTTATTGGGGATGGATGGCCAGACAGAGCGGATTTCAAAAGTACTTGCGAACGGGCAAGAGCTCCGCGCTGTCGCATGCCTGGTTTCTATACATCTTCGGCGTCGCCGGCGCCGCCGTCATGAGCGTTCCCGGCACGTTCATCCAAGCGGCTTTGAACGAACATTCGACCTTTGCATTGAACCCGGATGTCGCCGAAACGCTGCATGCCAGGGTGCTCCAATGGGAACAGATGGTCCATCAGTACCTCGAATCCTTGTTTGGATTGACCTGGGGAGAACATGTCGGCTGGTGGGTCGTCAATTGGTTTCAAACCTGGGTCCGCTACGTGCCAGACAAGACCATGAGCGCGGCCATCGCGCTGGTCGTACTCAAGTACGGGTATCCATTGTTTGAACGTGAATTGATTCACGGCGGTCCCGACGGAGAACGGCCTCAGGATGAGCGCATGCTTCCCCTGGTGCTGGGTCTTCTCTATGCGCCCTCCTTCGCCACACTCGTAAGCAGTGACCTCTATGGGGAGGCCGCCTATTGGCCCTTGTGGGCGATGCCGTGGGTGATTATCCTGACCGGATATGTTTACCTGCGGTATTGGGGCACCAGCACGTCTCTGCTCAACGATGCGCGGCTTCAGCGTGCCGAACGTTATGCACGCGCCCTCAAACCGATCGGGAAGGAGGCATCCTATGAGTTCTGCCGGCGATTAACGTTCATGACGCTGATCGCCAGTCTCCTGTTCGCTTTGTGTCTGCCTATCATTCTCATGGACTTTTACCGGGTCACGTTCAAATTCTTCTGCGTGGTCTACGGATTTCTGCTCGTCGTGCATCTCGTGCGCATCGCCATCGCGCAAAACATCAGCGCCGCCCGCGCAGACTGAGCGGAAGCAGCCGCTCTGAAGCCAAGATCGGGACGCAGACTCACGCCTTGCGTAACTGGAGAAATTGTGCGACGGCGGATCGGGTGACGAGCCCGACGGGACGGCCGGCATCGATCACCACCAGCCGGTCGTAGCCGGCCCCCACCATGCGTTCCAGCGCCTGCATCATCGACGCCTCAGGAGAGATGAACAAGTCTGACGAGGCGGGTCGCATCGCATCCCCCACTGTCCGCCAGGACCATAAGCCCTGGGCAATGGCTTGCACGTCCTCGACGGCAATGACGCCGATCACCTGTCCGTCGGCCACCACGGGAAAGCCGCCGTAGCCATAGGCCACGAAGAACTCGTCGACGGCGCTCTGAAGGCTCAACTGCGGAGGCATTGTAACGATGGCGCGCACCATGACATCGCGCACCAAAGTGCCGGAAAGCGCGATGCGAAGCGTCATTTGCTTTCTGGTGCTCCATGCCGCGCCGAACAGAAACGCGCCGATGAACATGAGCCAGCCTCCATTGCTCGCAGTCGACGGATCGAACAGGCCGCCGATGGCGCCCCCTAACAACACAGCGCCACATGCCGCGAGCCACACGCCGAATCCCAAACCGACCAACGCCGCGCGGCTCGTCGCCCGCTGAAAATCGTGTCCCCATGCCCAAAGCCCAGCACGGAGCGCCCGACCTCCGTCGAGGGGAAATCCCGGAATCAAGTTGAACAGGCCCAGCTGGACATTCACGAATCCCAAAAGTCCGCCAAGCACGGCAAACCCCTGTCCGGACGGCGCAGGCCACCACTCGGAAGCGGCGGCAAGGCCCAGCGAGAACGCCCCCAGCGCAAAGCTGACGACAGGCCCGGCAATCGCAATCAAGAATTCGGCCTTGGGGCTGGGCGGTTCCGCGCGCATTTGAGCGACGCCGCCGAACAAGAACAACGTGATTTGGCCGATGGGGATCTTGTAGCGCTGGGCGACGTAGGAATGCCCAAGCTCGTGGAGGAGGACCGAGACAAACAGCAGCACGGCCGCAACGGCGCCCATGCCCCAATAGCGAGAGTCCGACAGGCCAGGCAAGGCATCAGGAAGGTATCCAGTTGCCAGCGACCACGTGACAAAGAGAAAGACGAGGAACCAGGACAGATGCACGCGGATCGGAATCCCCAGTGCACGCCCGATTTCCCAAGACGGTGCATTCAACATGCGTTCACAGTAGCAACGGGCCGAGCCGACCGTCAACCTTCTCACCCACCCGCCCTCGGCAATTGTTTTCACCCACCCAACCCACCGATTGATTTGCAATCGTTCACCCGGGACGCGCCGTGTCCCAGGACGCTAACTCAAGGACATTTTGCAGATTTTGCCGCAACGGTCTTCGGGTATACTAGAGAGCATGCTGCGCAGATGCCTCTGGATCCTAGCTGCATCGGCCGTCCTGATTTTTCTTGCACCGCACGACAGTCTGGCGCAGGTCGTGAAGGCGGGACCTCCCGCCTGCCCCACGATCGCACTGACGTTTGATCTCTGTCCTGTCCGGAAGGGAGCGGGCTTTGACCAGGCGCTGGTCGACTATCTCATCGAGCACAAGATCCCGGCGACGTTCTTCATGTCCGGCCAATGGATCGCCAAGCATGACCCTGAGGTCGAGCAGTTGCTGGGAATCGGCTTTTTCGAGGTCGGAACCCACGGCGAAGTGCATGCGCATCTTCCAATGCAAAATGCGGACGAACAACGGAACGAAATTCTCGGTCCGGTCAAGCTGCTGAGCGAACACTATGCCCATGAGGCTGTCCTGTTTCGTCCTCCGTTCGGCGAATACAATGATGTGACGGTCGACGTCGTCCGGACGTTGGGCCTTCGCTTCATCCAATGGAATATCGAATCCGGCGATCCCGATCCGAAGCTTTCGGCCGACCAGATCGTGGCTCGCATCGACAAACGCGCTAAAGGGGGCAGCATCGTCGTGCTCCATGCCAACGGGAAGGGAACGCACACCAGGCAAGTCATCCAGCGCCTGACGACCGAGGTCTTGCCTCGCAAAGGACTCACACCGACCACCGTGAGCGACCTCCTGTCATGCATGCCCAGCCGATGACCGGGCAGTCAATCAGACCCATGCGTCCAGACGACCGCGAGCGAGTCATCCGGTTGCTGGCGGATTCCGATCCCTGGAAAACGCTCGGATATAACGACAAGGATTGGGGCCGCATTTTTTGCCCCATTCCGCAAGGCCGCGAAAGCTTCGTCGCGGAAGCCGGAGGCCAGGTCACCGGCATTGCGATCGTCCGGCAGAAATTCTTGCTCGGCGATTATTTGGAACTCCTCGGAGTTGCCGGCGAGGCCAGACACCAGGGAACCGGCAAGCAACTGCTCGCCCATGTTGAAGCGGTGGTGTTTGCGCGAACAAAAAACCTATTCGCCTGCGTGTCAGACTTCAACACGGGGGCGCGCGACTTCTATCGCAAACAGGGCTTTCAGGAAATCGGCCCGATGCCCAATTTTCTGATTCCCGGCAGTGCTGAAATCCTTCTTCGAAAAACGGCGGGGCCGGCTCGATAGGGCCCGGCGCCTCGTGCGGGACACATGAAAGTTCAGAAATTGCTTCATACGCGGATGCGGGTCAGCGACATGGACCAGACGATCGCCTTCTATACGAAAGTGCTGGGGCTGGAGGTGCTGGAACGCAAGGTGTCGCCTCGGGGGTCCCATCTAGCGTTCTTGCGCGTCCCGAATAGCGAGGAGTTGATTGAACTCTGCAGTTTCCCTGCCAGCGGCCCCGTCAACGTACAGGAAGATCTCGTGCATCTCGCCTTCCAGGTGGAAAACCTCGACGCGACAATCACCGCTCTGCAGCAACTAGGCATTCGCATCACGGATGGTCCCACCACGACCTCGTCAGGCAGTCGGTTCATCTTCATCGATGCGCCCGACGGCTACGAAGTTGAATTGATTGAGCGGCCGGCCGGCGAGCGAACGGCGTAGACCTCGTCTCCTCTCTTGACCTATTGACCGGTGGGCCACAGCCAAGTACCCTCTTTTTCCCCGATCACGTGGACGTCACCAGGAGTGGAGCGATGAAAAACGGGTTTTTCCGGGGACACGGCTTGGGCAACGACTATCTCGTCATGGACCCCAAGGAATTAAGTTTCACGCTCACGCCAGGCGCGATCGAAGCGATCTGCAACCGTCACTGGGGATTGGGCAGCGACGGCATCTTGGCCGCCGTGCCGTCGAGGAAAGCGGATTTTGGCCTCCGCATCTTCAATCCCGACGGCAGCGAAGCAGAAAAATCCGGCAACGGTCTCAGAATTTTTGCCCGTTACCTCCATGCGACAGGGAAAACCAGAAAGAGGCATTTTACCGTGGAGACCAAAGGCGGCCTCGTGACAATTGATCTGCATCTCGACCGGCGGGGCGACGCCAGCGCCGTCACGGTGGACATGGGACGGGCGACGTTTGCACCGTCCGCCTTGCCCTGCACGCTCCCGGTGGAGGAGTTGATCGGGCAACCGATCGACGCGGCGGGGCGTTCCCTCACGTTCACCGGTGTCAGCGTGGGGAATCCCCACTGCGTCCTGTTCAAGGAAACCGGGACGTCCTGGTCACGGGAAGATCTGCTGTCCCTGGGACCGGCGCTCGAGCATCACGCGATCTTCCCCAAGCGGACCAATGTGCAACTGGCAGTGCCGACCGGCGCAAAAGAACTGACCATTCTCATCTGGGAGCGCGGCGCCGGAGAGACGCAAGCTTCTGGATCGTCGTCCTGCGCCGCCGCCAGCGCGGCCGTCCGTCTCGGCCTCGTGAAGAGTCCCGTAACCGTCAGGATGCCGGGAGGCATGCTTACGATCGAAGTCTCGCCTGATTTCAATCTCACGATGAAAGGGCCGGTGGCTGAAGTGGCGCGAGGCAGTCTAAGCCCTTCTTTCGTGCGCTCGCTCAAAGAGGTCCCTCACCTTGCCCGCCGCCGAGCCCGCCTCGTAGAATGAGGGATGGCGACAGCAAGTCAGGCGCTCGACTCAAAACTTGCTCACCTCCCAGATCAGCCCGGTGTGTATCTCTTCAAGGATCGATCCGGTGACGTGCTGTATATCGGCAAGGCTGCCCGGCTCGCCGACCGCGTGCGATCTTACTTCCTCAAGGGCGCTGACCATACCCCCAAAACCGCCTTGCTCGTCAGTCACATCACGGACCTCGAAACCATGGTCACGCGGTCTGAATTGGAAGCCCTGATTCTCGAGAGCAACCTCGTCAAACGACACCGACCGCGCTTCAATGTCGTGCTCAGGGACGACAAGCAGTATCCATATCTCCGCCTGCCGGTCAAAGACCGCTTTCCCCGGCTCTCCATCGTGCGCCGCGTCCAGAAGGACGGCGCCCTGTACTATGGCCCCTACACGCCAGCCGGCGCCCTCCGGGAAACGCTGAAGGTCATCAAAAAGGTGTTTCCACTGGCCACATGCACGATCGACATCGACGGGACGGCAGAACGCGCATGCATCGAATTTGAAATCAAGCGTTGCATGGCTCCCTGCACCGGACAGCAAACGCAGGAGGAGTACCACCGCATCGTTCGGCAAGTACGACAGTTTCTCGAAGGGCACGACAGGGAACTCGTGGACGACCTGCGCGCGCAGATGGATGCCGCCGCGACCCGCGAAGACTTCGAGGAAGCGGCCAGGTTGAGGGACCGGATTTTCAAGATTGAGCGCACGCTCGAACGGCAGCGGATTACCCAAACGGCCTCCATCGATCAGGATGTCCTCGGCATCGCCCGCCACGGGGCCTCCGTCGATCTGCAAGTCTTATTCGTACGCGGCGGCTTGCTCATCGGCCGCAAGGATTTTTTCTGGCTCGAATCCGCCGATGCCACAGACGAAGAACTGGTCCGGTCGGCGATCGAACAGTTTTACAACAAGGAAGGGCAGCCTCCTCGCGAGCTTCTGATTCCGGTCAATATCCCTGATGCCGGCCTCCTGGCGCACTGGCTGTCCGATAAACGGGGCGAACCCGTCCGCGTGCTAGCGCCGGAACGCGGCACCAAGCACCAACTCGTGCTTCTCGCGGAGGAAAATGCCGCCGCAGCGCTGGCCGATCATTTGCGCAATGAGGAGCTGGATCGGCAAGCCGGCGAGGAACTGCAACGCGTGCTGCGTTTGAAGACGGCGCCCAGGCGCATCGAAGGCTTCGATATTTCCAACACGATGGGCAATCAGTCGGTAGCGTCCATGGTCGTGTGGGAAGAAGGACGCATGAAAAAATCCGACTACCGCCGCTTCAAAATTGCCAGCGTGGAAGGCGCCAATGACTTTGCCAGCATGCACGAGGTGGTGACGAGGCGGTATGGCCGGATGGAAGACCTCGTCCTCCCGGATCTGGTCCTGATCGATGGCGGACTCGGCCAACTGGCTTCCGCCAGGGCCGCACTTCAGGAAGTGGGGCGGCCCGAGCTTGCGGTTATTGGCCTTGCCAAAGCCAAGGGAGAGAAGGACGAGCGGGTCTATCTGCCCGGCCGGAAAAATCCGATCGTGTTGCGCGCGAACTCCCCGGCAACCCACCTGCTGCAACGGGTCCGGGACGAAGCCCACCGGTTTGCCGTCACGTTCCATCGCACACTGCGCGGCAAAACGCTGGTCACGTCCCAGCTGGACCAGATCATCGGCATCGGCTCGATCACCCGCACCAAATTGTTGAAACAATTCGGCAGCCTCGCTAACCTCGCCCAAGCCAGTGAGGAGGCCTTGAGGGAAGCCGGCTTAAGCGAGCGTGTCGTCCGCCAGCTCCGCCGCGAATTGGCGTGATCGCTGGCCTGCCACATTCACCTAATCGGCACTGGAATTCTCACGGCAACGGCCCTATGCTACGGGCGGA
>JAICVE010000275.1 GCA_025935475.1 Nitrospira sp.
CATCCCAGGTTATCGAAATGGTGGCCGTGCCGATGACCAGGAAAATGATGGCAACTGCGTATCGTTTCCAAGGAGTGCGTTCGACGAAGCTCAGCGACTCTGGCGAGTGTCCACTCATGGTCAGCTTGACCCTTACCGCTTGTCTCTGCGATACACGAGTGTCTGTGTCACTGCGGCCTCGTCCTTTTCCCGAGTCTCGATGGTGATGACCAGGCGTCCGAGATCATCGATTCGCCAGGTCTCTCCTCGCCGCATGATAGCCCCTGGAGCAGAGCAGGTCTCGCGATAGATCCACAGAAAATCAAAGCGCCATGTGACTTCGTAACGACTCCCGCCACAGGCGGGGCCAGCTGGCCCACCGCGGTCGGGCAGCCCGGCGACAGTTCCACCGATCAAGCCAATCCGGTATAGGTCGTGCTGAACAACGTCGCCCAGATACCGTTTCACTTCGAGCGTGAGATACGCAGGCGGCATTGGTTCCCCACGCACGTTAGTGGTCGTGAGTGGTTGCTCGACAACGAGCCGCTGCGGGATGTCTGGAGCAGCACGAACTTGCGTCTCGTCCAAAACCCAACTGCCCGAGAAGTCGGTTCCTCGTTGCGCTCCCACCGACACCGCAAAAACCGAGGCCGTCAGGCACAACGCAAGTGTCAGCAGCCGCTTGGGCATGCAGTGATTGGACACCACCTGACGGCGTTCGGACGGATGTACCCATCCCAATCGCGCTAACCGCGATCAATCACCACTCATCAATCCCAAATCATCAATGAAATGGGCCCCCCGGGGATCGAACCCGGGACACCCTGATTAAAAGTCAGGTGCTCTACCACTGAGCTAGGGGCCCGCGAGATGGGATCTGTATTCTGCCCTTAGCGCAGTGAGATTCCCAACTCCCAATCCTTTTGGGAGTTGGGAGTTGGGTTTTGGGATTTGGGATTTGCCTACTTGCAGCTTCCGCCCATCGGCTTCACGGTCATGACGGTGAACTGGCCATGCGCCGCCGGGCCTTCGACCTCGATCTCGGTCTTCGTGCGCTTGCTGCTCGCGTCCGCGTGCGCAGGATCGACGGTCACCTTCTCCTCCACCTTCACCTCCGAATCCTTCTCCTTCGGATCGAGCACGACGGCGGTGAGCTGGACCTGCTGGCCGACATACTTGCCCAGCGCGACGCCTTCCCGCGGCGTCAGCATGAACGTGGAAAGGGTGCCGGCAGTGCCGACACGACTATCACCCTCGGTTTTTGTTCTCGTCGTGGTCGTGACTTTCGATTCGTCCCTGTCATTTTCGGTCCGGACCTTCGTGTCCGTGGTCACGCCTTCCCTGCTCTTCACGGACGTTCCGTATAACGTGAAGTTGCCAGCCACGTCCTGCCTCAAGCAGCCAGTCATGCTGAACACGGTCGCGTCGTCCGCCTTAATCTCGGTCCTGGATTTGATCGTCGAGTCTTGTGCTGAAGCAACAAGCGTCATCGAGAACGCCACAGCACATCCGGTGAGTATTCGTCTCATGCGTTCGCCTCCCTGAGTGCGCGTCCGGCTGAAGCCGGACATTACGATTCGGAGGTCCGGCTGAAGCCGGACCCCTACGAGGCAGATCGGTGCACGGAGCGTTCCGATGGCGAATGGATGAGGGCTGCCGCCACGTGGGCGACGGCAGCTGAACCAGCGCTTATGGCGTGTCGCAGGTATACGGGAACGGGCCGTACGGCGGATCGCCGTGCAGCTGATGCTGCGTCCACCCATGCCAGTCCACACAGATCACCTTGCCGTTATGGACAATGAGGCCTTTGTCGTTGAATGCGTATGTAATAACGCCGGCGGCGGCCGACCCAGCCAGCGCGAGCAACAAGGCTGCAACAAGTCGTCTCATGAATCCCTCCCTCATGAGGTCGGCTTGCGTGCACTCGGCGTACCACTCAGCGGGCACCGCGGCTGAGTTCCAATCCGGTACTCATCGTGCAATTTCGATCGGAGACTCTTCTCATGAGGTCGGAATCATGAAAGTCGCTCTCTCCGTAGTGATGTTCGTAGTGCTGGCGGCGCCGCTCGCAGCACAGGACGTGACAGGCTCCAGCGCACCTGCTCAAGCGCCGACGACGGTTGAACCGAAGAAGGACGCCGCACCTGAGCATGCACACACAGGCTGGGCAACTCTGTTGAAGGACACCGGCCGCGATTTCCTCGCGTTCCCGAGACGCAAATCCACATGGACGCTGCTCGGCATCGGCGCCGCAGCTGCACTCGCGGCACACCCCGGAGACGATTACGTCGAGACGCACATCGTCGGAAACAATTCAGCCGATCGGTTCTTCAGCGTTGGCAAGTGGGCAGGAAGCGCCTATGTGCAGATCGGCTCCGGCGTCGGTATGTGGGCAGTGTCACGGTATATCGTTGCTCCAGCCACGGACGAGTCACAAACGAACAGGTTTTCAGAGCTCGGCTTCGACTTGATACGCGCGCAAATCGTGTCGCAAGTTGTCGTCGAAGGAATGAAGCGCTCGATCGGCCGCGATCGGCCTTCGGGCGAATGCTGCTCCTTTCCATCCGGACACGCCGCGACGGCATTCGCCGTCGCCTCAGTACTCGAGCGTCACCTTGGCTATCGGGCGTCGTGGCCGGCGCTGGTCGGCGCCACTTACGTCGCTACCTCCCGGCTTGTTGATCACCGTCACTTCGTGAGCGACGTGTTGATGGGTGCAGGGGTCGGCACGGCAGTGGGCTGGACCGTCGTCGGCACGCGCGGACGCAGCGGGTACGCCATGCAGCCTGTTCCAGTCAAAGGCGGAATGTTGATCGCTTTCACCCGTGTCAAGGATGACAACTGAGCCGGGCGAACCCGTCGGCTTATGAGTCTTTGGGCGTCCGCGGTCCATTCACCACAGGAACCGAGTAGCTCGAGCCCAGAAATTCAAGGATTCCGGCGACGGGACGACGCGCAACGCGCGACCGATCCCCGCACGCGCGGCATTCATAGGTGTGTGTAAAAAACACTTTTTCGAGCCTCGTACGGGACACCCGATACAACTCTTCCTGATTACATATCTGGCACTTCAGCATCTGCGCGGTGTTCCTGCACAGGCCGTTCCCGAGACAGAAATGAGGGCGGCATCCTCGTTCGCCGCTCTCTGGCCTTCCATCGCGGCGTACGCGTCGGTGGTGCAGAAGTTCGAGACAAGCCCGAGAGCGCCCGAGGCGCTCTTCCGCCAGGGTCAGGGCGTGCTTCGCTCGCGGCAGCCGCAAAAGGAAGCGGCGGCGCGACAGCTCGATTTCACTGGTTGCTGACGATTTTCCGAATGCCGGTCGCGTTCGTGAGCTATCGGGCAGTGGCGGAGCGGTATCCCTCGTTCTCCGAGGATGCGCTGTGGAAGCTGAGCGAACTGCTCGAGGATCTGAACCGCTACCCGCTCCAGGCGCAGGCGTTGACCGATCTGGTCACGCGCTTCCCCCAGACCAAGTACGAAGCGGCCTGGAAGCTTGGCGAGGTCCGCGAGAAGCGGCTCAAGAACAAGGCCGGCGCAATCGAGGCCTACGCGAAGGTGCCGGCCGGCTCTTCGAAGTACCGCGATGCACAGAAGAAAGTGCAGGAGCTCGCCAGGTAACGGCTACTCCGCCGGTTCGTTCCACACGTAGAGGAACTCTTCGTCGCTCGCGGTGGCGACGGCCTGGCCCCGTTTGTGTGTGGCGCGATTTAACGCCGACCGTACGTTCTCCTTGCTTTCCGTCAACTCCGCCAACGGCACCTTGAGTGCGATTCCCGGCTCGACCTGATCGAGGTCAGACAGGATTTTCGTCACAATCTCCTTGTGCTTGCCGTTCCGGCCCTGGGGAACGTCGGTCTGGGCCATCGACTTGAAGTTCATCGGCACCTTCTTGCCCGAAGCAGCCATCGGAATACTCCCAGCCAAACTCTCACTAAACTAACGTGACGTTATCGTATCACAATCATAACGCAAACGTACGATCCTTCCGGGACGACTTGAACTGATGTCCCGCTGCGCTACCGAACGGTCTCAGACGCCCTAACCGCCACACAAACAGCCCCCCAAAGAGGTCACCCGTAACACGCGCGTCCTGCTACTGTGCGTGCATGATAAGAAAGCTCCCGGCCAGCCAGACAGCCGACACGCACTTCGCGCAGATTCCGGTCGAGGTCGTGAAAAAGATCGCCCCGTTGGACAAAGCCCCGACAAAGGCGCCTGCGAAAACGGAACCCGGGGCCAAACCTGCCTCTCGAAGAACCAGGGCGGACACGGATGCCGGGCATTTTCACGGTGTGCAGTTCTACAACGACCCCGATGACCTGTGCCGCATCGTCGGCGCGTTCATCGGCGAAGGCCTCGAACAGGACACCCTGGCCGTCATCATCGCGACGCCTGACCACCGGGATCGCATCGAATCGTGCCTGCGGCGCCGCGGCGTTGATGTCGATGCGCTGAAGCGTCTCGGTCAACTCGTGGCACTTGACGCCGGCGACACACTCGACCTCTTCATGACGGACAGCATGCCGAATCCGGGCGCCTTC
>JAICVE010000457.1 GCA_025935475.1 Nitrospira sp.
GAGCTGATCCGCGAGCATGGGATCAACCACATCGACACAGCCGCCAGTTATGGCGATGCAGAGCTCCGCCTCGGTCCGTGGATGGAGACCCACCGGGACGAGTTCTTCCTGGCGACCAAGACTGGTGAGCGTACGCGGGCAGAGGCCTACAACGAGATCCAACGCTCATTGGAGCGACTGCGTACCGACCAGATCGATCTGATCCAACTGCACAACCTCGTCGATGAGGAGGATTGGCGGATGGCGTTCGCGCCAGGCGGTGCGTTGGAGGGCGTCGTCGAGGCGAAGGAGGACGGTCTGGTCCGCTTCATCGGCGTCACAGGTCACGGTGTGACAGTTGCCGCACAGCATTTACGGTCGCTGCAGGAGTATCCGTTCGATTCTGTGTTGCTGCCCTACAACTTTGCAATGTCGCGCGACGAGCGCTACATCGCAGACTTCGAGGACCTGTTTGCGGTCTGCGTCGAGGGCGGCGTTGCTATCCAGACAATCAAGGCAATCACTCGCGGACCGTGGGGCAATCAACAGCCGACTGCCAATACCTGGTACGAGCCGCTTACCGACCAGGACGCCATTGATACCGCGGTCAGCTGGGTGCTCGGTCGCGAGGGAGTGTTCCTCAACACCGTCGGTGACATCCACATCTTGCCGAAGGTGATCGATGCCGCCGAACGGTTTACCCAGCGACCCGACGACGAGCAGATGAGGGCACTGGAAAAGGCCTTTGGGCTCGAGCCACTCTTCGTTTAGGGAGACTGGCCTTTCTCAGCGCGTGGGAGCAAGAAGACTCGAACTACTGACCCCTTCCTTGTAAGGGATGTGCAATGCATCCGCCAGTGTCCGCCCTTGTATGTTCCGGCCAGTCGGCGAGGTTTCATTTCTCACCGTATGCGGCGAACGCCTGCGAACGACCCTCCGTGGCTACACACAGGGCTACACCCCGCGACCACGTAAGAGGCAAACAAGATCAACTAACCCGCCACACGGCTCATCACCGAATCCGCTACCGCCCCGGCACGGTGGAAGGCGCACGGCCGACGAACCACGATGTACGCCGCCAGACGGCAACGCCGCCGAAGCGTTAGCCGAAGCCCGCCGCATATGTCCCCAAGCTTGCGACCTGCGTCAAGTGGGTAAAGGAGCATTTAGGAGTGCTCTGGAAGGCGCTAACCAGGGGAGGAGACAGATCCGTGGCTGAATGGTTTATGCTCTTTGTCTTCGGCATCAGTGCGGGCAGTGCCGTCGCCGCTTTGTATACGCGACATCAGCAATAATTGAAGCGGATATCTCAGTCTGAGATTAACTGCTCTCGTAAAACTTGGGGGCTCTGTCATTCCCCTGTAGGCGGCTCTCTCTCGGAGTATCGAACCAGAGCTTCGATTGCGCTAAATCAGCAGAAGCCCCGCCGGCGAGGTGTACTTTGGTTCGGTTTGGGTGTGACCGGCGGGGCCTAGGGTGGCGGAGACCGGAACCTAGGCGTGAGTCTGATCTCCGCCGGCCCAATAGCCATTCATGAGCGGTTGCAAACCACGACGCAGCAACATTTTTCCGGCTCTGATGCGCGCCGAGGGTGCCACCGGCGCCATCAACTAATCGGACGGCATTATCGAGGTTGTCTTCGTCCAGCCCGCTGACAGCCGCAGTATGATCATGATTCGTTGGCCCGGCGCGTCAACGATCGCCGCACCCGCACGTATAACGAGGTGGCCAGCACAGTCATGGGGCTACTTGCTGAGGCGCCACCATGTTGGCCCAAATCCGAGCGAGCAAAACGGCTCTGACCAGTTAGGCTTGCATGCGCCCGGCTAGGTTGGGCAGGGTCCGGGATGGCGAGCCACGGCGCAGCATGGCGAGACAAGGCATGGTTGTACGAGAAGGTCCGGGACACGCCTCCCTGGGACCGCGAATTTCCCGCGCAGGAAGCATTCACCGCTCGCCCTTACGGAACCTCATGCCCCGCTCATAGCCGATCCGTGTCCACCGCTCCAACTCGTCAGAGTCCATCGGTTTGCCGTCGTGACCTGAGGCCATGATCAACATCCCGGGCGGCGACCAACTCAAAATTCGGGCGAGTCGAAGGCCACGCGTACAAGAACCTGCAGTGATACCGGCGACCTCAGCGGGGACATGGTCGCGGCTATCGGCAGTTGGTCCCGGGTGCTCATGCTCAAGAGTATCGAATAATCGTTCGAATACGCCATACCAGGACGTGGCGACAGCCGATATGAGCGCACGAGGCTCCAGCCACAAGCGGACCGTTGTCGTCCCAGTGTTTCGAACGTCCTAGGGTGGAGGGATTGACGTGGAAAGGGGAGCCGCGATGGCAGAGGCCCCGGTCAAGACCAAGCCCGACACGATTGTCCTGATCCACGGCTTCTGGGTGACGCCGAGGAGTTGGGAGCA
>JAICVE010000223.1 GCA_025935475.1 Nitrospira sp.
CCAGAAACTCCAAGTGAAGTCTGCTTCGCAAGGTCCGATGCCCCACAAGGAATTGGCGATAGATGACGATTTGGCCCCCCGGCGCGGACCGGAGAAGAAAGGCAATCCTCGAAAACTTCCCAAGGCGCTTCGCCGCCGCGGCCGGCAGCTCAAGCGATTCTAGGGACGCGCGAAAGCCCGTATCGGCTAGGCAGTCCGCTCACGCATCTTGCTGAACAGCCGCTGGGCATTGTTCGTCGTGGCCTGTTCGATCTGCGCCAACGAAAGGTCAGCATGGATGTCGGCGAGCTGTTTGGCGACGTGCGAGACGAAGGCCGGCTCATTGCGTTTGCCACGGTGAGGGACCGGTGTGAGGTACGGGCAGTCGGTCTCAATGAGCACGCGATCCAGCGGTGTCTGTTTGGCGATCTCCCGCAGCATCGTCGCATTGGTGAACGTGAGAATTCCGGAAAAGGAAAGATAGAACCCCAAATCCAGCGCATCCTTTGCCAGCCAGGTATCTCCCGAAAAGCAGTGGAAGACCCCGCCGACTTCTGACGCCTTTTCTTCCTTGAGGATGCTGATCGTATCTTCCTGCGCCTCCCTCGTGTGAATGATCACGGGCAGTCGGAGTTCTCGTGCCAGTTGAACCTGTTCGCGGAACCGTTCGCGCTGCTCCTTGGGCGCCGAGTGATTATAGTGATAATCGAGGCCGATCTCGCCGTATGCCACCACCTTTTCATGCAGGGCGAGACGGCGCAATTCGTCGTACCACCCATCGCCGATGTGTTTCACCTCGTGCGGGTGAACGCCGATCGAGGCGTAGATGTCAGGATGGCGATCGGCGAGCGTGACGGCGGAACGGCTGGTGACGAGATCGCAACCGATCGTCACGAACGCACCCACTCCTGCCTGGCGTGCCCGCTCGATCGTCGCTTCGCGATCGGCATCGTAGCGAATGTCATCCAGATGGGTATGGGTATCAATGAGCATGCCGATCACTTGAGGGTGGTCTCGGACGAGACCATGAAACTGTCAGGCAGGTCGGGTGACGATGCTCTCGGCCAATTCGTTCAACAGAGCCGCGGTATCATTCCAGCCGAGACAGGCATCGGTGATCGAGACGCCATGGACAAGTGCCACGCCCTGTTTCCAGGTCTGTTTGCCGGAATTAAGATTGCTTTCAAGCATCAGGCCCATGATCGATTGACGGCCTTCGCGGAATTGCCGGAGCACGTCGCGTGCGACTGTGCCTTGGCGCGTATGGTCCTTGTTGGAGTTGTCGTGAGAGCAATCGATCATGATCGGTCGTGCGATCCCTTCCCCTGAGACGGCCGCTTCGGTTTTGGCGACGTGCTCCGCATCGTAGTTCGTCTTGCCCCCGCCTCCTCTCAACACGATGTGCCGGTCCGGATTCCCCATGGTTTTGATGATCGAGGTTTGCCCATCGGCATTAATGCCGACGAAATGATGGGGGGTTCGGGCGGATGTCATGGCGTTCACGGCCACGTGCAAACTGCCTTCCGTGCCGTTTTTGAAGCCAACCGGCATCGACACACCGCTTGCCATCTCCCTGTGGGTCTGACTCTCCGTCGTTCTGGCTCCAATGGCGGTCCAGCTGATGAGATCGGCAATGTACTGGGGGCTGATCGGATCCAACAACTCCGTGGCGCAGGGCATGCCGGATTGATTGATCTTTAAGAGGATGGTCCTGGCCAGCTCCATACCGGTGGCAATGTCGCAGGTCCCGTCGAGATGGGGATCGTTGATGAGCCCTTTCCATCCCACCATGGTCCTGGGCTTCTCGAAATATGTGCGCATGACGATCAGCAACCGGTCACGGACGGCAGCGGCCAATGGCTTGAGTTTTGATGCATACTCGTACGCGGCCTCGGGATCATGAATCGAACAGGGACCGACAATGACCAGTAACCGTTCCCGGTCCTGCCCATGGAGGATTCGGCGAATCGCCTCTCGCGTTTCCACGACAAGCGCTGCGGCTTCATCGGTAATGGGAAGCTTCGTCTTGATTGCGCGCGGGGACGGCAATGCCTTGATTTCTATGACGTGTTGATTGTCGATCGGTCGATTCATATCCCGCCTTTTGAGCTTGAAGGGGCGCAGCATAACGAAATGCTCAAGAAAAGTCTACATGGGCGTGCATAACATATGGGAATATCAGGGAATACGCACGTTGATTCGCTTATTTTGACAGGCTTTGGAGCCTTGTGATACTCAATGGCCGCATCATGAGTCATGCTCTCCTCACGCGCGGCCTTTCGGTGGGCCTCATCCTGCTTCTTCTGGCACTGGCCCCTTTTGCAGTCGCCCAGGACGTCCATCATGAGCTGGCGGCCGCTGATACGGACGGACACCAACACTCCGATACCGACCTCTGCCAATGGGTTCAACACCATACGTCCGGCTCAATAGATGTTGGTGGCCCGCCCAGTTCCACATTCGAGCTCGTCGGTTCCCATGAACCTCCCGCCCCCGCGCAACTCTTTTCGATCGAATTTCCCTCAATCGGTCCTTCTCGTGCACCCCCTCATGCCTGACAGCATCAGGTTTCGCCTTACTTATTGATCGGGCCCGTTTTGGTCCGGCGATGACTTCGTTCATCCGGCTGACGTCGGCCGGTGAATTTTCGGAGGCGGAGAATGCGGCGGGCAGCGTTATCGCGGTCATTCGGGATCTTACTGTTGGTGGGGAACCTCTCCGTCCACGAGGGGGCGGTCTCCCTCACCTACGCGGCGGATAATGATCTGACCCAGACGATTATCGGCACGGTCCAGGATCCGGATCTTCGGCGTGTGGATCAGGCCATCGTACAGGTGCGGGATCAAGAAGGCACTATGGTGGCCCAGGGAGTCACGAATCAGGCCGGCGAGTTCCGCATCATGGTCCCGGAGTCGGGCACCTATTCGATCAGTGCCGTTCGGGACACCTTTCGGAGCGAGTACGTCGTGGTGAAGATTGGGGGCCTGCCGCTTTCGCCCGTCTCTCTCACCCTTGCGGTGACGCGGGAGATCGCTTTAGAGATCGTCTCGCCGCTTCCAGCGATCCAATACAAGGCCTCGAGCGAAACGTACCAATTGAGCAGAAAGGATGTTGAGGTTCTTCCGCGGGGCAATAATAACACGGTGGCCGACGTGCTTCTGACGGTTCCCAGTGTGGCCTATGGCGCCTTGGGACAGACCCACATCCGACAGGACCATGGGAACCAACAGTTCCGGGTCGACGGGGTGCCAATTCCGCAAGGGGTCAGCACAACCTTCACCGATGTCATTTCGCCTCGCATGTGGGAGCGGGCTGATATCATCCTCGGCGGGATGGAGGCACAGTACGGCAATAAGACCTCTCTGCTCGTCGATATCACCAGCAAGAGCGGAACCCGTCCTGGGTTCGGCTCGGCCCAAATATTTGGCGGCTCCAACGAGACGGTGAATCCCTCGTTCGAGTACGGCGGCACGATCGGAGAAAAGGTTCGCTTTTACGTCCTGAACAGCTATACCACGACGAATCGCGGCATCGAACCGCCCACCCTCGGCCATTCGGTCTTTCACGATCAGCACGAGCGTAATCAGACCTATCTGCGGGGCGACTACCAACATGACAACCGCAACAGCTTCAGTTGGGTGTTGTTGAGCTCGGTGGCGAAATATCAGATTCCGACCAGCCCGGGGTTAGAAGTGAACGGAGACACGCTGGCACTCCTTCAGGCGCAGGACCCCACGTTCTCGCCGGTGGCGTCTCAGGCTGTGAACCAGAACCAGAAGGAGAATTCTCAATACACCCACCTCGTCTGGCGCCATGATGTGAACGCGGAGAACTTCTTTCAGGTGTCCGGCTATCTGCGGAACTCCTATGCGAACTTCACCACCGACCCATTCAACGCGCTGGCCTATACGCTCGACGCGCAGACAGCAAGTCAGGAACGGAAGGCATACGCACTCGGCACAAGGCTCGATCATACGTGGGTCCCGAACAAACAACATCTCGTGAAAACCGGCTTTCAGTTCGAGTATACGCACGCGCAGAACCAATTTCAGCTGTTTGACTTCGCTGTCGACCCTGGAACTGGCCTCCCCGTGGGACCGGTGCTCTCGCAAACCGGTGCCAATATCAACGTACAGACGCGGGAGGAATTTTGGATCCAGGACCAGTGGAGTCCGACTGATGCATTGACTGTGAACCTTGGTGTGCGGGGAGACATCATTCAGGGTTTCTACAATGAAGGGCAGGTGAGCCCACGCATCGGGCTCACCTATAAGTTGAATCGGGCGAACGTGGTGCATGCCTACTATGGCCGACTGTTTACGCCGCCGAATGTTGAGCAGATCGCATTTGCCAAAGTGAATCTCGAGGGAACTACGGCGCAACCAGACGATCCGACTGGATTTAATCCCCGGGCGGAGCGCTCTCACTATGTTGAGGTGGGCAGTTACCACACGCTCAACAAATGGGCCACTCTGGAGTTGGCGGCCTATTACAAGCGAACCCATTTCCAATCCGATGCGGGCCAATTCGGCTCGACGCCGATGCTGAATGCTTTCGCGTTCCAATGGGGCTATCAAATGGGCATCGACGGGGCCCTCAAAGTACAGATGACTGACGACCTCAGTGCGCGCGGCAATGTGGCGTGGGGCCGGTGCAAGGGCAACGGATTGCAGTCGGGGAATTACCTCCTGGATACAAAGGAGATTACGGACATCAATACTGCGGGAGGCGTCTTCTGCGACCACTCGCAAACGATGACGAGTTCGGCGGTTGTGATGTACCGGTTTCCGTTCAACACAACTGTGTCCGGCCAAATGCTCTATGGGTCGGGCTTACGGACTGCGGGCAGCGAGGATGCGTTCACAAACTCCTCGCATTTCGAGTCATGGACCATCTACAACGCCTCAATTACGCACGTGTTCAATCTTCCGTGGGATCAACAAAAGATGCTGGTAGGATTCGACATCATCAACTTGTTCGATCATCAGTATTTCTACAATACGGGAGAAGGGAGTATCGGCCTCGGGGTCGCGCATGCGGGGATGCCACGGTCG
Source organism: Nitrospira sp. (assembly GCA_025935475.1). GTDB lineage: Bacteria > Nitrospirota > Nitrospiria > Nitrospirales > Nitrospiraceae > Nitrospira_C. The sequence continues at coordinate 5,034 of JAICVE010000223.1, forward strand.
TTCTTCTTTCGGGCTCAATGGTTTTTCTAGTATGATCCTGACATAGGCCTCGACGTACGACAGCTGTACGACTCGAGGCCTGTTTCCTTGAGGCCTTCAGATAAGAATTGTTCCGTTTAACCATGTTCTCCGTGAGAGAAACTAAGGATATGCGTTTTGTCATCGGCGCACTTTCTGTTTTTCTTCTTGTTCAGTCTTGGAACGCATTGGCGATTGTCGGGGACGAGGCGACTCATGAAAGCGACCATCAGGAAGACATCATTGAGCTACCGGAAGTCCATGTCCACGGTCTACCGCTCAACAAGGACCAGCAA
>JAICVE010000136.1 GCA_025935475.1 Nitrospira sp.
ACAAACGAGCCTGCTGAGCATCAACCTGCCACTGCACCTTGTCGCCCTTGGTCTGGGTAAAGGTGAATTTGGAGATAATCGCATCGGCCTGGTTGATGGTTCCCGGTGCGGTAGCTGTCGGAGGTGGAGAAGCCGTGGAATTGGTCAGGAGTAGATAGAGCAGCACGCCTCCCAGAAGCACGCTGAGCCCCAATAAGATCCGTTGTGCCAACCATTGCCACACAGCGTTGTCCGTTCCTCACTTTGGCGGGAAACGACTGGCACGATAATAGCAGGAGGCCCGAGGCAAGTAAACTCTGGCGACCGAATGGAGCCGCGAAACAGGCAGGGCTGATGCAGAGTTGCCCGAGCAGGTCCCTTCTGGGACCTACTCGGATTTTTCTGTCTTTGCGGGAGTCGCAGCCGATTTTTTCGTGGGCGCCGCTTCGGCTCTGGCGACCAACTCAATGGCGACCAATTCGGCGGCATCGCCGATCCGCCGACGAGTCTTCACCATTCTCGTATAACCTCCGGGACGATCCTTGAACCGTCCAGCGACATCGCTGAACAGCTTCGAGACGACGTCTTTGCTCCGCAGAAAGCTGAGCGCCCGACGCCGGGCCGGCAAGGAGCCGTCTTTGCCCAATGTGATCATGCGGTCGGTGAAGCCGCGAATTTCTTTTGCCTTCGCCTCGGTGGTTTCAATCCGCTCATGTTCGAGCAGCGAGGTCACTAGGCTTCTGAACAACGCCCATCGGTGTTTGGTCTGTCGACCGAGTTGTCTGCCCTTTTTTCGATGACGCACGATGCCCTCTCCTACTCGTTCTTGGGACCACCGCCTGAAGCCATTGCATCCAGCTTGACCCCGAGACTTAGCCCCATATCCGTCAAAATTTCCTTGATTTCGTTCAGCGATTTCTTTCCGAAGTTCTTGGTCTTCAGCATTTCGGCTTCGGATTTCTGCACCAGGTCCGCGATCGTCTTGATGTTGGCATTTTTCAAGCAATTCGCCGCGCGGACCGACAACTCCAGCTCATTGACACTCCGGAAGAGATTCTTGTTGATCTCCCGCTGGGCGTCGTCGCCCGTAAGTTCGGCGCGTCCTTCCACTCTCGCATCGGGATTGATGAAGATGTCGACGTGATCGCGCATGATGCCGGCGGCCGTTGACAATGCATCACTCGGCGAGATGGTTCCGTCCGTCCAGATTTCCAAGGTCAGTTTGTCGTAATCCGTCATCCGTCCGACGCGAGCGTTTTCGACATGAAAGTTGACCCGCTTGATCGGAGAAAAGATGGAATCGATCGCGATCACCCCAATCGGCAGTCCTTCTTCCTTGTTCCGCTCGGCCGGCACGTATCCACGGCCATGCTTGACCGTCATCTCCATATCCAGCGTGGCGTCCTTGTCGAGAGTCGCGATATGCAGATTGGGCGTCAAAATGGAAATGTCCGCATCATGGATGATATCCGACCCTTTGGCTTCGCCTGGTCCCTTCTTTTTCAACCGAATCGTCTTCGGCTTGTCGGTATGCAAGGCCAGCCGCAGCCCCTTCACGTTGAGGATGATCGAGGTGACATCTTCGGTCACGCCTGGAATCGTCGAAAACTCGTGCAAGACGCCCTCGATCTTGACCGTGGTCACGGCTGCGCCGGTCAGGGATGAGAGCAGCACGCGGCGCAACGCGTTGCCGACCGTCGTGCCGAAGCCCCGCTCGTACGCTTCAGTGGAGAATCGCCCGAAGGTGGCGGAAGCCGTTTCTTTGTCGACCTCGACCCGCATCGGGATTTGAAAATCTTTCATCGTCTTGATCATGAGTCCCCCTTCATCCTGTCAGCCGCCGCGCCTTCTGCGATGCATTCTGCATGAAGCCGGCGTTGTATGAAGTTGCTTATCGCGAATACAATTCCACCACCATCTGTTCGTTGACGGGCAGCGTGATCTGGTCTTTCGTCGGCAAGGCGCGCACGGTCCCTTTGAATCCGGCCTTGTCCAGCTCCAGCCATTCGGGAATGCCTCGGCCCTCGACGGATTCCAGCGCGGTTTGAATCGACACCAGACTCCGGCTGCGTTCGCGCACGGCCACCACGTCGCCGGCACGGACTTGGGCGCCCGGAATGTTGTTCTTCCGGCCATTGACCGTCACATGCCCGTGCCCCACGAGCTGCCGTGCTTCCCTGCGGGATGCCCCGAATCCGAGCCGGTAGACGACGTTGTCGAGGCGGCACTCGAGCAATCGCAGCAGCGCCTCGCCAGTGACGCCTGCCCTCCGCTCCGCCCGCTCGAAGACACCGCGGAACTGCCTTTCTTGAAGGCCATAGATGCGCCGCAATTTCTGCTTCTCGCGCAATTGCGTGCTGTAGTCTGAAATGCGAGGCCTGGCCTGGCCGTGCTGGCCGGGCGGATAGCTTCGACGCTCAATCGCGCACTTTTCCGTCATGCAGCGCGAGCCTTTCAAGAATAACTTCTCGCCTTCACGGCGACATAACCGACAGACTGGTCCCCGATACTTCGCCACGTTCTCTACCTCCGTTTATCGGGCTCGCCCGTTATGGTCTGCCCGTTCTGATCCACTTGTGTGCTCATGCTCTTACACCCGGCGTCGTTTGGGCGGCCGGCACCCGTTGTGCGGGATCGGCGTGACGTCACGGATGAGATTGATCCGTAGTCCAGCCCCCTGCAACGAGCGAATCGCGGACTCCCGCCCAGACCCCGGCCCGTTCACATAGACATCCACCTGGCGCATGCCGCTTTCCATGGCCTTGCGCGCAGCCGCTTCGCCGGCTCGTTGTGCCGCAAAGGGCGTGCTTTTACGCGATCCCTTGAAGCCTTGATTGCCGGCGCTCGCCCAGACGACCGTGTTGCCGCTCATGTCGGTGATCGTCACGATGGTATTGTTAAAAGACGCCTGGACATGAGCGATTCCGCTCTGGACGATCCGGCGTTCTTTCTTTTTGCCTTTTTTCACGCTCATAGATAACTCCTACTGATGGACGATCACGCCGTGGGAGCCGGACGGGCGGCCGGCTTCGGCTTGCTGCCGACTCCGGCGCGACGGCCTTTTCTCGTGCGTGCATTGGTTTTTGACCGTTGACCGCGAACCGGCAAGCCCTTGCGATGGCGAAGACCTCTATAGGTCCCGGTGTCGATGAGACGTTTGATGTTCATCGAGACGGTTTTCCGCAAATCGCCTTCCACCTGATAGTCCTGGTCGATGATCTCACGGATCTTGACGATCTGATCTTCGCTGAGATCTTTCACCCGGATGGCGCCGTCGATGCCCGCCTTGCCGAGGATGTAACGGGCTGCCGCCCGGCCGATCCCGAACACATAGGTCAGGCCGATATCCGACCGCTTTTCTCTGGGTAAATCGACTCCGGCAATACGTGCCATATTTCCTCCTGCCTTCCCTTCAAGGTCTTCCGCGGCCGAAGGCTGGATGAACCTCGACGGCGTTGAACGACCGCTGGTTTCTCACCCGCCCGCCCTCGCGGCGCCTAGGCACCGCCTCTTCCCCTCGGCGGGGATTCGGCGAGCACAGAGGCTCGCCAGCCTTCGGCTGTCCCCACTATCCCTGTCGCTGTTTGTGCCGGGGGTTCTCACAGAGAATTCTGACCACCCCACGGCGTCGTACGACCTTGCATTTCGCGCAAATCGGCTTGACCGATGATTTGACCTTCATGGGACGTCTAGACTCCTACTTGAACCGATACGTAATGCGCCCTCGCGTCAGATCATATGGCGACATTTCCACCGTGACCTTGTCTCCGGGCAGAATCCGAATGAAATGCATGCGCATCTTCCCCGAGATGTGCGCGAGAATCTTATGACCGTTGTCGAGCTGCACACGAAACATGGCGTTGGGGAGCGTTTCCAGTACCGATCCTTGGATCTCAATAATGTCTTCCTTCGGCACGAACCGTTATCCTTTCGCCTGATGTATCACGCGTCCATCCTTTTATAACCGGCTCAACACGATCGCCGGCCCGCTCGGCTGAATCGCAATCGTATGCTCAAAGTGCGCGGACAGGCTGCCGTCGACGGTCACGGCGGTCCAGCGGTCATCCAGCACCCGAACGGCTGAGCCGCCCATATTCACCATGGGCTCAATCGCCAAGACCATTCCCGATTGCAAACGGGGACCCTGTCCCGGCTTCCCGTAATTCGGCACCTGCGGTTCTTCATGCAACTGCCGGCCGATGCCGTGCCCGACGAACTCCGTCACGACCGAATAACCGGCGGCTTCCACGTGTCGCTGGACCGCATGGGATATGTCCGACAACCGGTTGCCGACCTGCGCCTGCTCGATCGCGAGCGACAGCGATTCTTCTGTGACCCGCACCAGCATCGCCGTCTTCTCATCGATCCGGCCCACCCCAACCGTCACGGCCGAATCGCCGTAGAATCCACCGACGATGGCGCCAAGATCGAGACCGACAATATCTCCCTCCTTCAAGACCCGTCTGGAGGGAATGCCGTGCACCACTTGCTCATTCACCGACGCGCAGAGCGTCTTCGGATAATTGCGGTATCCTTTGAACGCCGGCATCGCCCCCCTGGCACGGATTTCCGATTCCGCCAGCTTGTCCAACTCGTCGGTCGTGACGCCGGGCTTGACCGCGTCCTTGAGCACCAGCAGCGCTTCAGCCACGACTCTTGACGCCTTTGCCATCACGGCAATCTCGTCTGGCGTCTTGAGGATGATCATATTGCGCTATAAGGCGCCAGTACACTAAACAAGGCCTCAAATACCGCATCCACAGAACCAGAGGCATTCACTTCCGAGAGAAGCCGTTTGCTGGCGTAATACCGGATCAACGGCGCCGTCTGTTCCTCGAAGACCTGTAACCTCGTTTCAATGGCTTCCGGTGTGTCGTCGCTCCGTTGAATCAAGGTTTCGCCGCAGCGATCGCAGGCGTCGCCTTTTTTCGATGGCGCAAACTCGACATGAAATGTCGTCTGACACTTCGGGCAACTACGCCGGCCGCTCAACCGCCGGATCACGTCCTGCCGCGGCACCTCGAATTTCACCACCCGGTGCAATGGCCGCTGGGTTTCCTGCAGGACTTTTCCCAGTGCCTCAGCTTGGGGTACCGTCCTCGGGAACCCGTCGAGCACGAAGCCGTTCATACTTCCGGGCTCCGCCAGTTTGTCACGTACAAGCCCGATGACCACGGCATCAGGAACCAGTTGTCCCTGGTCCATGTATCGTTTGGCTTCCCGGCCCAATTCCGTCTGATTTCGGACCGCCTCCCGCAGGAGATCTCCGGTCGAAATCTTTGCGATCTTAAACTGCCCCGCAATCCGGTCGGCTTGGGTACCCTTGCCGACGCCCGGCGCCCCGAGAAAGACGACGCGCATGTGGCCTCACCCGCTCCGGCCGCGGAGGGGGCCCATGCCCTTTCCCAAAAACCCTTCGTAATTGCGCATCAGCATGTGCGACTCAATCTGCTGTGCGGTATCGAGTCCCACGCCGATCACGATCAACAACGACGTGCCGCCGAAATAAAACGGAACGTTCAGCTTGTAGATCAGGAACTCCGGAATTACACAGACGATCGCCAGGTAAATCGCGCCAGCGAACGTAATATGCGTCAACACTCTATAGATGTAATCGGAGGTCCGTTGTCCGGGGCGGATGCCGGGGATAAAGCCCCCATACTTCTTCATGTTGTCCGCCATATCGACCGGATTGAGAACCACCGCCGTGTAAAAGAAACAGAAAAATAGGATCAGCCCGACATACATCAGCGTGTACAGCAGCGATCCTGGAGACAGTTGTGCACCAATCGCCTTGATCCACGGGGTCTCGAAAAATCCCGCAATCGTCGCCGGAAACGCAATGATCGATGAAGCAAAAATGGGCGGAATCACTCCTGCTGTATTAATCTTCAGCGGAATGTGCGTGCTCTGCCCGCCGTACACGCGCCGGCCGACCACCCGCTTCGCGTATTGAACCGGAACTTTGCGCCGGCCGCTTTCCAAAAACACAATCGCGGCGACAACCGCCACCATGAGGGCCGCAAGTCCGACCAGCAGGAACGCGTTGAGCTGGCCGATCTCATACAAGTTATAGGTCTGCGCCACGGCCGAGGGCAGGCGCGCGACGATACCTGCGAAAATAATGAGCGAGATGCCGTTGCCAATTCCCCGCTCGGTAATCTGCTCGCCCAGCCACATCAGGAAACCGGTGCCGGCCGTCAGCGTGATCACCGTCATCAGTCTAAACGCCCAGCCCTTGTCCAGGACGAACGCCCCGCCGTTCATCTGTTCAAGGCCGATGGCGATCCCGAAGCCCTGAATCAGTGCGATGCCGATCGTCCCGAACCGCGTGTACTGAATGATCTTCTTGCGGCCCCGCTCGCCTTCTTTTGCCAGCTTCGAGAGGTGGGGGACCACCACCGTCAACAGCTGCAAAATGATTGAGGCGCTGATATAGGGCATGATGCCCAGCGCGAAGATCGTCAGCCGGGACAGCGAGCCGCCCGAAAAAATATCGAGAAACCCGAGAAGCGCCCCTCCCTGTTTTTGTAAGAACTCGGAAAGCGCTTCGCCGTTGATGCCCGGCGTCGGAATGTGTGCCCCGACCCGATACACCACCAGCATTCCCAGGGTGAACAGAATGCGGGTACGCAGCTCGGGAATTTTCAGGATATTCTGAAAACTGGTCAGGAGCCGCTCAAACACCTGGGATAACCTCGATTGACCCTCCCGCCGCTTGAATCTTCGCCTCCGCCGATTTGCTGAACTTGTGCGCCTGCACGGCGATGGGTTTCTTCAGCTCGCCGTTGCCCAATATCTTGATCGGCAGCGTGACACGCTTGACCAGACCCGCATCCACCATCGCCTGCGGGGTGATCGTGCCGGTCGCCGGCAGATCGGCGAGACGTTCGATATTGACGATGGCGTATTCCTTCCGGAACGGATTTGTGAATCCGTATTTCGGCACGCGGCGGATAAGAGGCATTTGGCCGCCCTCAAACCCCGGCTGCTTACCGCCTCCCGAGCGGGCCAGCAATCCCTTGTGCCCTTTCGTCGCCGTCTTTCCGTGGCCGGATCCCGGACCGCGACCGATGCGCTTCCGCTTTTTCTTGGCGCCCTTGGCGGGCGCGAGTTCATGTAATTTCATGATGGCCGCACTTCCAACAAGTAGCTCACTTTATGTATCAGTCCTCTGACCTGTGCCGTATCGGGACGGACGACGGACTGCCGGATTTTCCGCAAGCCGAGCCCGCGCAGC
>JAICVE010000283.1 GCA_025935475.1 Nitrospira sp.
CCGGTCAGCGGCCGGACAGCTGAGTAGCCCCTGGGATTGTGCATCAGCAGGGCCACCAAGCAGCCATCGATGATGGGAGCGTAGATAGCCGGATAGGTCCAGTCACCGGGCGCCAGCGCGAACGGAGCGACTGCTACAGCCAGGAGGGCGGCCACTCGCCAGCGCCAGACACGGGGCACCGCCGGCAGGAACAGTAATGGCCAGAACAAGTAGAACTTCTCCTCGATCGCCAGTGACCAGGTCACCGAGAAGCCTGAGTCACTATGCGCGAAATCGTTCTGGTACGTGGCGAAGTAGGGCAGTGCTTGCCAGAGGTCTGCGGCGCCAGGCTGCACCTTTAGCACACCGATCAGCACGATGTAAGCCAGCAGTACCAGGTAGTACACAGGCAAAATGCGGAACGCGCGCCGGGCGTAGAAGGCGCCGATTCGGACCTGGCCGCGCCTGTCTTCCTCGCGAAGCAGCAGCGTCGTAATTATGAAGCCGCTGATCACGAAGAAGATCGTGACGCCGTCGTTGCCGTTGAGGGGTGCCCAGAGCGGGTCCGTGGTGTGGATCGAAATGACCAGCAGGATCGACAGCGCACGGAGTCCGTCGAGTTCGGGAAAGTATTTGGTTTCCCGGAACTCCTCATACTTCATGTTGATTGACTATGCGTGAGATGCCGGGTGCGCGCTTGTCCTTCTGGCCGTAGCCACGCGCTCTGCTGCGCCCAGACTGTGATCGGTGGATTGGCTCTCCCGCGCCGCAGACACATGTGCAGGCGATGGAACCTCTCAGCGGCGGCGGGTCGGAGCACAGTGAGGCCGGCGTCGTGCAGCGGAAATATAAGGAGATCGAGGAGAGCGTGCTGCGGCTCCGCAAAACGCCGCGAGCAGCCTGGATATGACATATACGCTCTCTTTGACGTGGCTTGCCGATGATCCGGCGTTTCATCCTGGCACGACTTGTGCGGTCTTTCTGGGCATCGGCCCAAGTCCTTGCAGAGACTGCCGCAGGCAGTGTTAGTAACGCAGAACCGCCTCAGTGCCGACGAGCTGACGGCGGTAATCGACCCAACTGATCCCGCCCTCGCCATCTCGGGCGCTCATGATCGTTGCCGGCCCGGGCCACGGGATCGCAAGGTCCGGATCATCGTGTCGAACCGTCACGTCACTGTTAGGCGCGTGAAATTCATCGATCCGATAAACAACATCCGTGACCCCGGTCAGCGCCTGGAAGCCGTGCAGGAACCCGCGTGGGATGTACACCTGGGTACAGACCTGATCATCGAGCAAGAAGGTCATGACTTTGCCGAAGGTCGTCGATCCGGGTCGGGCGTCGACGACCACGTCGAGCACGGCGCCATTGGCGCATCGCACCAGCTTCGCTTCGCCAGCACCTGACCGGCCGTGCAGTCCCCTCCGAACGCCCTGATAAGACCGCGACTGATTCACCTGCTTGAAGCTGCTCGGGTCGACGCCAGCATCGGCAAGAATCTTGACATCAAGCGTTCGAGTGAAGTAGCCGCGCTCATCCCGGATCGGTGTCGGTCGAAAGACAATCAAGTCCTGGATCGGAGTCCGGATGATCTCCATGTCGGGCAGTTTAGTGAAATCGGCCGAAGCGTCCTGGAAAACACCGAAAGTCTCGAATGCCCGGGAATTCCCATGCCCGAGCGGTTTCTCCGTCATAATGGTTCGACACGCCTGTCGGGGAGAGGAATCGGGGGTCCGCATGATACAGGCTGTGATGTCCAAGAGTGCAATGACGTTCGAGAAGTCAGTGCTTGCCCAGGCGCGCCTTCATCAGCTGATTCCGGGTGGAGCGCACACCTATTCGCGGGGGTCCGATCAATTTCCTGAGGACATGACGCCTGTCTTGGTGCGTGGACGAGGAGCAAGAGTCGAGGATTTGGACGGCAACTGGCTCATCGAATATGGGATGGGCTTGCGATCGATAACGCTAGGGCACGGCTATCAGCCGGTGGTGGACGCGGTCTGCAACGCGGCAGCCGAGGGGGTCAGCTTTTCCCGACCGAGCATGTGGGAGCTGCGTGCCGCCGAGGACTTCTTGGAGCAAGTCCCGGGCACGGACATGGTGAAGTTCGCCAAGAATGGCTCAGACGTCACCACAGCGGCCGTCAAGCTCGCGCGGGCGGCGACCGGCCGCGATCTTGTCGCGATCTGCGGAACTCAGCCTTTCTTTTCCGTCGATGACTGGTTCATCGCGAGCGGCCAAATGAAGGCTGGGATTCCTTCGGCGTACGGATCGCTGACGGTGAGGTTCAACTACAACGATCTGCCTTCGTCGCAGCGGCTCTTCGATGCTTATCCCGATCAAATCGCCGCGGTGATCTTGGAGCCAGCCACTGCAACAGAGGAACCTGCACCAGGATTCCTCGAAGGTCTGCGATCAATGACCGAGAAGCACGGCGCGGTGTTGATCTTCGACGAGATGATCACCGGAATGCGCTGGTCAAGGCACGGCGCTGAGTGTCTGTACGGCGTCACGCCTGATTTGTCGACCTGGGGAAAGGCCATCGGTAATGGGTTTTCCGTCTCTGCGCTGGCCGGCAAGCGAGAGCTGATGGAGATCGGTGGGCTCAACACTGATGCCCCACGGGTATTCCTTTTGTCTACAACTCATGGCGCCGAAACGACCGGCCTCGCGGCCTATCTCGCAGTCTCCACGGCGTACGCCGAACGAGATGTCGTTGCCGAAATGGAGCTGCAGGGCACAAAGCTTCGCGCGGGACTTATGCAAGTTGCAAAGGACTGTGGCATGGAGCAGCACGTGATCTTCGCAGGTCGGCCCTCATGCATGATTTTTGTGACCAAGGATCACAACGGCGAACCGTCTCAGGCCTTCCGCACTCTCTTTCTCCAGGAGCTACTACGCCGCGGAGTCCTTGGCCAGTCATTAGTGATCTCTGCCGCACATACCGACGTCGATATCGACCAGACCATCGATGCGGCGGCCGAAGCACTGGAGGTCTACGCGCGGGCGATCGAAGCCGGCAGTACGGACGGCCTGCTGGCAGGAAGACCAGTCGCGCCCGCAATACGCGAGTTTGCCGAGCCCCGGAGACTCACACCAAATAATCACCACTGAAACGGAAGGCGTAGCATGAAGGTCGTTTTGTTTTGCGGAGGCCTCGGTATGCGCATGCGTTCCGGGACCGATGCACCAGTACCTAAGCCGATGATGCCGATCGGCACCAGGCCAGTGTTATGGCACATCATGCGTTATTACGCCCACTTTGGGCACAATGAATTCATTCTTTGTCTCGGCTACGGAGCACATGCGGTCAAGGACTATTTCCTGGACTATCACGAAACTCATTCCAATGATTTCGTGCTATCCAATGCCGGACGGACAGTCGAACTTCTGTCCAGCGATATCAGCGACTGGCGAATCACCTTCGCCGACACTGGTTTTGAAACACCTATCGGTGAACGGCTGCGACGCGTTCGGGAGTACCTCGGCGGCGACGAAGTGTTCCTTGCAAACTACGGGGACGTCTTGGCAAATGCGCCGATGAACGATCTCATCGATGACTTCTTGCAGACCGACGCTGTGGGCTCGTTGCTCGCTGTGCCACCCCAGGACTCCTTCCACGTCGTCGGGATTGACAGCGAGAGCCGTCTCACCGGCATAGAGGCCGTTGCTGACATGGATATGAGGATCAACGGTGGCTACTTCGTCCTCCGCAAGGAGATCTTCGACTACTTGCGTCCGGGTGATGACCTGGTAACACACACGTTCGCTCGAGCCGCCCGCGATGGGAAGTTCCGCGCAGTACGATTTGACGGCTTCTGGGCACCGATGGACACCCTCAAGGAACGCGCTGCGCTAGAGGCAATGCATCGGAATGGCAACCGTCCCTGGGCGCTGTGGGAGACGACGCCGGCCGCCCAATTTGCGGCCGCTACACCCGTGCGGACCATACCGGTGCCAACAGATACGTTTGATGTTGCATGATCAGTTGAGCTCGGCGAATTTCCGTCTGTTCCTGAGGTTCCCGAATCCGACGTCACAATGAGGCAATTGAGCCTTCCGGCTGGCCCGATCAATCTCATATGTCTCGCAGTCCGATGACATCGAGATGGGCTGCAGGCGCACGCTACTTGCCTCGCCGAACGTTGCGAGGTTGAGAGTCACCGCCTGACATTTGACAGGCTTTCCTGAGCGGCGGGCCGGGGCTGAGGCAGCAGCTAAGGCGTTTCTGCCAAAGCAACGTGGCGCCTGCAGCCCATCTCGATGTCATCCGGATGGGCTGCGAGACACATCAGATTGATTGGGCCGGACGGAAGGCTCAATTGCCTCATTGTGACGTCGGATTCGGGTATC
>JAICVE010000239.1 GCA_025935475.1 Nitrospira sp.
AAATCCCCCTGTCCCCTTTTTCTTCCTCTCCTCACGGAAACTCGATCACAGGGCCAACTTCCACAGATTGTCCCCTTTTCTTTCCCAAACACGACGATTTACGAGAAGGTCCAGTGGGATTATTCTGTAAATGGCAAGCACCAATGGCGGTGCGTGTTCTGTTGTCGGGGGCTGACGTATGTCTCAACGACGAAGGCTGGCGATTGAGCTGTTGGTCTTGGGTGTCTTGTCGAGCGGTTTCCTGGTGCTGTTTCCACGAAGACCGATCTCCGCGGACCTCGGTCTCGCGTTGTTCGCCGCGAGCCTCGTCCTCCTCAACGCGAACTACACCAGGACTTCCATCTGGGGACAGTGGCCGCTCGAAGGAGAACAGCGAGGGTGGTGGCAGTGTGCGGTGGTCACTATGGCCTTTACGGCGCTGGCGATACTCGTGTTGTTGTTCATAGGAATTGCGATCGGCTATCAGGGAGCCGGCTGGCCTGGAGCAAAGGCGAGAATTCTCCACCCGTATATTCCCACCGCCATCCTGGTGTACTGGCCATGGGCCTTGCTCCAGCAAACCCTCCTTCAGTTCTACTTGCTTGGCCGCGTGCGCACGCTCTGCCCCTCGCTCCATCCGCTCGCTCTGTCCGGGTTGAATGGACTGGCCTTCGGCGTGGTCCACGGCACCGATCTCGTGATCGTGTTCCTGGCGGCGCTGGGCGGAACCCTCTGGAGTTGGTTGTATCTCCGGTACCGTCGGATCTGGCCCCTGGCCATCTCGCACACCCTCGTCGCCACCACATTTTATTATTGGGTGTATGGCTACGATTTGGCGAGCCGATGGAGCGCCTTCCTCGGAAGGCTGTAGACTTACCTCAAAGACACTTCCAACTTCCGCGCGATTGAAATTAACGAGCAAGCTTGGAGGATGGAAGCGCGTGGCCTGGATTGGTCCCAACGTGCGCCCGTAGTTTAATGATCCCTCCAAGCTCGCTTGTTCTATGCCCCTTTCTGGCGTGCGCGTTGGGCGAGCAAAGGAAGCTGCCTAGCCTCTCATCCTTCTTCACTTCATATTTTTCTATTCAGCACATTGGCTTCATGCGAAGCTGACCGGGTGCAATCGAATCACACGCTATTCGCATCTGTATGAAATACCTCTACTCGAGAACGGCTTGGGCAGCCGCGATTCTTACGGTGTTCATCGGAGGGGCTTCCATAGCCGGGACATGGGTGTGTTCAGACCCACAGGGCAATGAAGTCTATACCGACCATAATGGCCCCCGTTGTAGAGAATTCCAGCCAACGAACCTGGATGACTCCCCGAAAACACCTTCAGTGAAGACCCCACAGGCACCCAAACGCAGGGCATCAGAGGCTATCCCGTTCAGCCTGCGGCCATTCGGCGAGCGTAAGACCAGTGCACCAGCGGAAGAAGACCACAAGGGAGCCAACTACTCAGAACAGGATTTGTTACGCGCCGTTGCATCCGGGAACAAAGGCAAAACCGAGTTAGTGTTGCGAGCAGGGATTCGTGCCGATGCCAAGGATGAGCAAGGACAATCGGCCCTGACCATGGCTGCCGCGCTACCAAATACGGACATTGCCGAGTTACTGATTGCTCACGGCGCGGACGTCAATGCCAGGAGCCAGGACGGGGCCACTCCTCTCATGGCCGCCATTATGACTGGGCATAAAGACACGGCGAAGCTGCTCTTGAGAAAGGGCGCCGACGTCAATGCGTCTGCCCCTGTAGGCTCCCCTACTCTTCAGCACATGCCCATGCTGTTTCTCGCGATCGCCATCGGGGATGTAGAAATCACCACGCTGCTGATTGAGGAAGGGGCAGATGTAAATGCAAAGTTGAGCGACGGCGAGCAGACGCTCAGCCCGCTCGCCTTCTCTTTGAAAACCCATCAGCAAGACATTGCCCAACTGCTGACCGCCACAGGAACGAAAAAGGGGCCCTTGGAAGCTCACATCCGACAATTGGAAGGCCGGCTGACGTCGCTCTGTAAGGACGCGGGAGAGAAAATATATGAGGTAGCGGAAAACGTCGAAGGCATCTATCTACACGTGCGAGAAGCCAATGCCGGCAAGGCATTTGGGTACTACCACGAGAAGGATCGTTTCTCGTCGACGTATCTATCCCCGGCGAGGGGCAAAAAGTATCGATTTTGGGAAATAGATGCCTTGGGAAAAGCCGGCGTGATTAATCATCAGCGCATCGAACCGTATCCGCTGGGGAAAGCAGGCGATGAAATGATTGATTTGAAACAGGTGGCGCTCCCTACCGCCGTCTATGGCATTACGTGGCGTCCGCTCACAAGTACTGAGGACGAACGCCAAGGTCTGTACGGTGACGAATTGAAGATCTTTGAGGTAAAAACAGAGCGAGTCCTGGCGGTCCGCAGGCTGTTTTTTTACGCCATCACCGATACGACAGTGAATGCCTCCGGCGAAACGCTGCCAATACCCGGCGGACACAAGCTGTATCGTTTCGCCACATGCCCGAATTACAATCCCGGGCTTGATGATTCCTACCCAGATCTGAGACCCCGTGACTCCTATCGGTTTGTCTCGAAAGTGCTCCGGCCTAACGCTGACATCTTTTCCGTCCACTCAAAACAGTAGCCTGTCCCCTTTTGTTCTTTCAGAAGAACTGGGGCTTTAGCTAGTCGTGGAGGCACGAAATAAGGTCCAGAGTAACCTGATCAACCAGCCCAACCCGCCTCGTCGCTCGTTGAATCATTGACCAGCGTATCGTGCAGTGCGAAGGCCGCAACGGTCGGTTGATCAGTTTTTTTGGGCTCAACAAATTAAGGGGGGGGACGTGCCAATGAAACAGACACACGCCATAACGGCAACGATGCTATCACTGGGGACATTGTTGATGACCGGCATGCTTTCTCCTGTGATGGCCGACAATGGATTTGCTGCCGCACAAGAACGGTCGGACCGCCAGAAAGAGCAACGCGGTCCATCAATCAGAGAAGAAGCCACAAGCACGGCGACCGAGAACCGCCTTCCCGGAGACCGGCGTGTCACCGGCCGCGTCAAGGACATTCGGGGCGATCAAATGGAAATCGCCGTCGGCAATCTCCAGACGATGTCGGTGCCGGTGAAGATGGCGACGGACAGAGGGGAAACCTTTAAGCCCGGCGATCAGATCGTCGTGACGTTGAACGATCATAATGCCATTGTCGACTACCACCATCCCGACGGAGCCTCTCATCACCAGGTCATCCGCGGCAAATTGAGTACGCCCCTCACCGTCGGACTCGATAAAGCGGTAATAGAAACAGATCAAGGGACCAAGACGTTTCTCGTAGCGGAACGCGCAAAAGGGAAATTGACGGCAATACCGATCGGCGCCGAAGTGCTGTTCCTGGCGGATGAAACCGGCTATTTGGTCGACGCGCAACTCGCCAGCGCGGACGCGGTCCACCAATCTGCCCTCAACAATAAAGCGCACATCAAAGGTGCCCATACCCAGCTGCAGGCGGTGTATCAGGGTAAAGCCGGCGAGGACCGCCTGAAGATCACCGAAAATGGCAAGCCGCGCGAAGTCCCGTTTCGCGCACCTCTCCGAAAGCTGGACCGCCTGCATCAAGGCCAAGAAATGGTCCTGCTGATGGACGACGCAGGATATGTCATGGAGATCTCGACGCCTGATCTCTCGCCGACTCGTTGATCGAAGGTGAATGACAGGTTGGGGCTGGGGCTGGGGCGACACCTGAAGTTCGTGCGCCGCTGCCTTAGTTCATCGGAACCAACCAAGGCCTTTCCCTAGTAACGGCATTCCTAACCCATCCCTATCATGTGGTAAACGTGCCCAATAAAGAGGGAGGTTCCGCATGACGCATTACACATTGAGTGTTGGACTGGCAGTGACTGTGTCGCTGGCAATGACCGGACTTCTTGTTGCCGGTGAGCCGTCAGGTATCGGCGAGAAAGGCACCGGACAGACGAAAAAGTCGACTGAGCGCCAGCAGAGTGGAAGTCAACCCGATATGTCACAGGTGCCCGCAGAGCTGAGTGAGGGAAAATCGGCGCAAGCGGCGCAGGATTTAACCGCCACTGAACAGAAGAGTCGCGGTGGGCTCGAACCCGCTGGCATCGGCGAAAAAGGCACCGGCCAGACCAAAAAATCAACCGAACGTCAACAAAGCCAGAACAAGCCGGACATGTCCCAGGTACCAGAAGAACTCAAGGAGGGGAAAAGTGCACGCGCGGCAGAGGAACTGTCCCATGGGAAAAAGAATTAACGGTCACTAGTGGCATGGCATAGCCAAGTAAAGGAAAAGGGGCAGGTCACTGTGCCTGCCCTCTTTTCTTCTCCTCGCAGAACTCTTCGACCGTGACGAACCGCGCGGGCGGCTTATCTCCTGCCCGCTAAGCCCTCCGCCTAAGACATATCCAGTGTCCCGTTCCCCAGTCCTCAGGGAAACTCGATCACCGGGCGGACCTCGGTGGGTGCCACCTACGACTTGCGAGAAGTGCACGGCGCCACTGCTGCGGTCGCCATTCTCACCCGCCAGACCCTGGGCGCGCCAGGACGCGCCCTTTTCCCAGTGGCGATGGCGAGACGCCATGTCTGAAGTTCCGTTCAATAGTCCTTCCAAGCTCGGTTGCTTCTCGCTCCCAAGAGGTGGATAGGACGTAGGCTGCGACTTGCGAGGGGTGCAGCGCGTTGTCACTCCGATCGCCTCTTGGCGATGGCGAGACGCAGTGTTCGAAGATCGATTCGGGCAAAGCCCCGGACCGATCAAGTTTGCGGAGCCAAGGAGTGACACCGCACTGCGGTTCTACCCCTCGCGTGAGCAGCAATGGCCTATCCACCTCCGCCACCAAGTTTGCGGAGCCAAGCCGCGATAGGCCCTGCAGTTTATCCATCGCTTGAGCAGAAAGGCGCCCGTCCACCTACAACACTATTTTGCGGAGCCAAGCAACGCGCAGTTTTAACTGGGAGTTTGA
Source organism: Nitrospira sp. (assembly GCA_025935475.1). GTDB lineage: Bacteria > Nitrospirota > Nitrospiria > Nitrospirales > Nitrospiraceae > Nitrospira_C. The sequence continues at coordinate 4,957 of JAICVE010000239.1, forward strand.
GAAGTCGGACCGTCGATCG
>JAICVE010000065.1 GCA_025935475.1 Nitrospira sp.
CATCGTCTTGGATTCAATGGCAGCGGCAGCCATCATGACTTTGAACGTGGAGCCAGGAGGGTATTGGCCCTGCGAGGCCCTGTTGTTCAACGGCCGCCCTTCATCTTGCACAATCTCGACCCATTGCTTTGGTGTCAATTCCCGCGACAGGACATTGGGATCAAATCCCGGACGGCTGGCCATCGCCAAGATGTCGCCGTTGGTGGGGTCCAGCGCAACGATGGCACCCGACTCCTGACCGAGAAGATCTTCCGCCACTTTCTGTAGGCGCACATCGATCGTCAGATACAGGTCGTCTCCTGCATGGGGTTGATCGACTAGGACGGTCCGCTTCTCATGGCCCAAGGCATCGACTTCTATACTTTTCTGGCCCGCCAATCCCCGGACGATCTGGTCGAAAAATTTTTCGACGCCGTATTGCCCCACGATGCTGCCCTGGTGCAGTTCTGCAAACTCCGGCTTTTCCAACTGCTCCGCCGAAACTTCGCCCACATACCCCAAGACGTGAGACGCGGCCATTCCGCCTAGATAATTGCGACGTGATTCGACTTGAATCATCACGCCGGGCAGATCGAGACGATGCGATTCGATCAGGGTCGCTTCCTTCAGGGTCAACCGGTCTTTGATTTTGCGTGGCAACTGCTTTGCTCCACGCACCGCCAATTTTTTACGGACGAGCTCCGGATCAATCCCGATCAATGTGCTGAGCTCTTCGATGAGTGCCTCGCGGTCTTTGACGTCTTCGAGGGAGACATACAAGCTGAAGCTCGGCACGTTATTGGCCAGCAAGACGCCGTTGCGGTCGAAGATGAGCCCGCGCGCCGGCTCCAAGATCACTGAGCGAGTGCGGTTGTTTTCCGAAAGGTCCCTGTAGTACGGCCCCTCGCGGATCTGCAAGTGCCACAACCGCAGGGCCAACAGCGCCACGACGAGCAGCAATCCGACCCGCAACACCACCAATCGGCGCTGCAGTTCGGCAAAGTCAGAGTCCTGTAAAATAGACGTTGCCATGGGGTACCGATTCAGACCTACGAGTATCGATCCAGCATCCCGAAGCGCGGCACCGCGAACCGCTGCTCGAGAAACCAAAGCAGGCCGGCGCCGACGGCGGTATCAAAAAAGGCTTGCGGCACCACGACGAACTGGATCATCCACCACGTATCAGCCATCGTTGCAGACTTCATGTTCAAGACCGCCACCAGCCCACCTGCCAACGACAGGAACAGCAGCCCGACGGCAAGAATGGTCGGAGTGATTTCAGCGACCTGTCTGGCTAACAACCCGGCAAACAATCCGGCACCGCCGGTCGTGACGAGATTCAACCAGAGATCACCGGCCGAATACAAATTGAGGATCCATCCGATCGCCAAGCCGACGATTAGCCCGTGCAGCTCGCCCGCCAGCACGCCGACGAGCGCCGCGACCACAAGCCCAAGATCGGGCTTGATATCCCAAATGGCCACATGAGGAAGCAGAGTGGTTTGGACAGGCACGAGCAGCATGACCAGTCCGGTATAGCCCAAGAACTTTTTCATGATTATCGCTTCGTTCCAGGATCAGGTCGTGCGGTCTGGTCCGCTGACTGACTCTGTGGCGCCTGAATGACCAGCACTTCTTCCACGCGGTTGAGATCCACTTCCGGAGCGAGTTCGGCCGTTTGGAATAACGCGCCCTCCTCACGATCAATCGCAGTGATGGTGCCAATGGCCAGTCCGCGGGGAAAGCCTCCTACCAAGCCTGATGTCACCACGCGATCTCCTTCCTTGAGGGCCGACAGCATGGGAATGTACTTCAATTTGGCCCGGCCTTGTGGAACGCCTTCGACAATGCCTTCGTCTCTCGTACGCTGGATCAACCCGGCAATGGCGTTGTTGGGATCAGTGAGCAGCAGCACGACCGCGGTGGCCCCGGTGGTTTTCACCACGCGGCCGACAACACCCGCCGGAATAATCACACCCATGTCTTTCTGGATCCCGTCGCTTTCTCCTTTGTTGAGAATGACCGATCTATAGCGGTTGCTCGAGTCGCGCCCGATGACCTGAGCAGCCACCATAGCCGGCAAGGCCTGTTCCTTGAACTGAAGCAGGGACGTGAGTCTCTGTGTGGCGGAGCCCGCTTCGCGCAGTTGGTTGATCTCCCCGCGCAGCCAGTCCATTTCCTGCTTCAGTCGACGATTTTCATCGGCCACGTGTTGCAGGGACACATATTGCTGCCACATCGCGGAAATGCCCTGATCGAGCGAGGACACGGCTTCGAGCGGCAGGCGGACCAGTTGACCCACCGGGCCGTCGAGATAATCGAGCAGTCCCTGACTTTGTCCTGGGAAAAGGAGGAGGGCCGCCAGGAGAAGGGCAAACATTCCTAGCGCCAGACGCCTAGCACCGTGGGGAGAACGCACGTTGACCATCCACATGTATTGGGATGGAACCCTTACCGGAAGGTGTTGGCCTGAGACATGACCGCGACCTTGGCCAGCAGATCCAGCTCATCGAGGATCTTCCCGACTCCCAGCACGACGGAAGTCAGCGGATCGTCCACGGTGATGATCGGCAAGTTCGTTTCCTCGCGAAAGCGGGTGTCCATGCCTTTCAGCAAGGAGCCGCCGCCGGTAAGCACGATGCCTCGGTCGATGATGTCGCCCGCCAGCTCAGGCGGGGTGTTCTCCAGCGCAACCTTGATCGCATTGACGATCGTTCCGATTGGTTCCTGCAGCGCTTCTCTGATTTCTGCGTCGTCCACCACCAAGGTGCGGGGGATTCCGGAAATCAAGTCGCGCCCTTTAATCATCATGGTTTTGCGGTCCTCAAACGGATAAGCGGAGCCGATTTCAAATTTGATCCGCTCCGCCATGTGCTCTCCGATGAGAAGATTATATTTCTTTTTGATGTAGTTCATGATCGCATCGTCCATCCGGTCGCCGGCAACCTTGACGGACTCGCTGTACACGATGCCGCCCAGCGAGATGACTGCGATATCCGTCGTCCCGCCCCCCACATCCACTACCATGTTGCCTGACGGTTCGGTAATGGGAAGTCCCGCCCCGATCGCCGCCGCCACTGGCTCTTCGATCAGATACACCTCCCGTGCGCCAGCCAATTCGGCGGAATCCCTGACGGCCCGCTGCTCCACTTGCGTGATGCGCGACGGCACGCCGATAATGATGCGCGGCCGGACGAACGCGCTGCGGTTATGGGCCTTCTGGATAAAGCGCTTCAGCATCTGCTCGGCCATTTCAAAGTCGGCAATGACGCCTTCCTTCATCGGCCGAACCGCCACAATGTTTCCCGGCGTGCGACCGAGCATCTTCTTCGCATCGGCACCCACCGCTAGCACCTTCTCCGTTTTCTTCTCGACGGCGACCACCGAAGGCTCATTTAAGACGATGCCCTTTCCGTGAACGTACACCAGGGTGGTGGCGGTGCCGAGATCAATGGCCAGATCGTTCGAGAACCAGCCGAAAATGTCACTCGTAAAACCCACGATGTCTCCCTCCTAGACCGCCCGGCGGAGCAGGGCACGCCCGCGCACCCTGCTAGTCGGGTAAGGCCAACCGGCCGGCATCAAGGACCTGCGTCCCAGCCAATTCGTCACCCAACCGGCGTCCCTGCTCGTTGCCAATGATCAAGATGGCTTCGAAGCCGACGATAGCCGCCGAAGCCAGCCACCCGACATATGGAACGGCAAAGAGCAACTGGGCCACCGCAAAAGGTATGTTGCGGATGATGGATTCCCGAAATCCAGCCGCTTCACGCATCTCAGGCAGCACCGTCTGAAGCCCGATGAGCCGCTTTCCAATGCTCCGACCGCCTGCGAATCCGTCCGCAACGAACAGATAAGCTACCCCTGCAAGGAAACCCACAGAGGCAATGACTTCCGTTGCCGCTGCTGCGAGAAACACATCAATCAGCTTGGCAATAAACCGATTCAGAACCGTCGCCTTGGGGTAGATCCCTGTGCCCAATGGATGGATCCCAGCCTATTTGCCAGGGATCTCCTCATAATTAGGGGCAAAGTATAACAAAGTCGAGCACCTAGCACAAACGAATCACTATTCTTTGACGGGGGAACTATGGACGACGAAGACTTGCCTTTGACCGCGACGCCGCCGTACAATCCGCGGTCTTTTCCGAGAGACAGCGACGGCCTGATCGATGATAAAAGTACTTCGATTCGCAAATGAAAAATACCCATGGTTCTTGGCCATCACCATGGGCTTCATCGCCATCACCTTCATCGTGGGCATGGGTTGGTGGGGATTCGGCGAACAGAGCGGCTCCGTCGTCGCGACTGTCGGCGATCTTTCGATTTCCTCGGAGGAATTCAAGCGCGCCTACGAGAATACCTACCGGTTCTATAAAGAAAAAGTGCCGGGAGAGTTCAAAGACGAAACGATCAAGCAATATGTGGTCGAGCAACTCGTGGATCACCGGGTGTGGCTCATCGCCGCCCACAACATGGGTCTGTCGGTTTCCGATGAAGATTTACGAGTGTCGATCATGCAAATTCCCGAGTTTCAGAGGAACGGCCGCTTCGATCCAGACCACTACCGACGATTGCTGGCCGCGAATCACCTCACGCCCTCGATGTTCGAAGGGGTGCAGGCCAAGGAACTGCTCAGCCTCAAGGCCCGCATGGTGGTGAGTGACGCCGTCGCCCTGACGCCCGCGGAACTGGCGGAAGCCCAAGCCCTGATGCTGAGGCAGCCGGACCCCGACCCCGCTAAAGCTGCTGGGGCAAAGGACCGAGCCATCCAGGATGTGTTGTTTCAAAAACAACAACGGACGTTGGCCGCCTATGCTCAGTCGCTCAGAGCGACGCTTCCGATCACCATTCGACGAGAACTGCTCTAGCTGCCGACCAGCCCCTGACGGCCGGTGATCAACATCGCATCACCATAGCTATAGAACCGGTACCGCATCTGCACCGCCTCGCCGTAGGCTTGCCTCAGGAATTCAGTGCCGGCAAAGGCGGACACCAACATCAGCAAGGTGGTTTGGGGAAGATGAAAATTCGTCAACAGCCCCTCGACAATGTGGAAGCGATACCCAGGCTTGATGAATAAGCTCGTTTCTCCTCGATAGGCTTGCAGAGTGTCCGGTCCAGAAGCCGCTGATTCGAGCGCTCTCACGACGGTCGTTCCCACGGCCACGACTTTTCCTTTTCGCCGCTTGGCTTCTTCGATCGCCCGAACGGTCTCCGCCCCGACTTCCACATACTCCGGTTCCATTCGATGTTCGTCGATGCAATCTACCGTGACAGGTTTAAACGTTCCGACCCCGACATGCAGCGTGACCTTGGCCACCTCGACGCGTCGCATGGCCAACTGGGTCAGCAACGCCGAAGTAAAATGAAGGCCCGCCGTGGGAGCGGCGATCGCGCCTTCCTCTTTCGCAAAAACGGTCTGAAACCATTCGCGATCCTGGTCATTCGGCGGCCGCTTGATATATGGAGGCAAGGGCATGCGGCCATGCGCTTGAAACCACTCCGTCACCGGGAGGGGTCCTTCGATGCGGACCACCGTTCGGCCGCCTTCCCGGCCAAGGACGGTCAACTGGGCATCGGGGGCCACCTCAATGACCTGTCCCGCACGCCAGGTGCCCTTCATCAAGACCTCCCAGTCTCGATCGGTCACCGCTTTCACGAATAACACGTCCACGGATCGTCCTGAAGCGTTCCGTCCTTTCACACGCGCCGGCCGGACGCGGGTGTCGTTCACCACCAGCAGATCGCCCGGCGTCAATAAGGCTGGCATATCGGCAATCCGGCGATGGGTGATGGAACGATCACGCGGGGTGAGTACAAGCAGTCTCGCTTGCTCCCGTGGAAGCACCGGCTCCGTCGCGATGAGCGACGCATCGAAGGGAAAATTGAACTCGGACAAGTGCATGAACTTAGAAGCGAGATGGGTCGGAAACGGGTGCGTCTGAGAAGGTCATACCGATGATGGGTTACGAGGTCGGAGGGATCGGGTGCTTGGTGAGCGACATGTCTTGCAGCTCCGTTCCCGGGTAATAGTACGCCAGAATCGTCGAAAAGGGATACCCCAATTCGGCCAATTCCTTCGCGCCCCACTGGCACATGCCGACGGCATGACCGGCACCATATCCGGAAAGCACGATGTCCTGTCCGATGGAATCGATGGTGAACTGTGTGCTGGGCACGATCGAATACCCCACCGCTTTGCGGAGATCTTCGCCGCGCAAAATGAGTTCTCCCTCCGAATGGACGACCCGAAGCTTGGCGACGCGGCCGCCTCGGCTGTATGACAGCGGTTCCATCGAGGCGATAGTCCCGACGGCAAATCCTTGTTGGCGCAAGCTCTGCTCCAACTTGTCCAGCCGAAACGATGTCGTCCAGTGATAAAATGGTGATTCCAAATCAAACGGACATTCGACCCCCTTAAGATACGGATAGTCCTTCGACCAGACATTCACCGCGTCTTCGGTCAACCCCGCCGCCGTGGAGGAGAATGCTGCGTAGATCGGCGCGTTTTGATACGTGAGGACAAGCCCCCGGGTCTCGTCCACCGCCCGCAACACCGCCGCATCGATGCCGTTTTTGCCTTTGTAGACCTGGTCCTGCACCGTGGCTACCACGTCATAGTCGCGCGCCGCGCTCAACATTTGCTGGTACAACGCATAGGTGCGTGCCGCCACGGCTTGCGCCTTGAGCATTTCCGGATGCCAGGATGAATTGACTTCGCCAGGAACGACACCTTTGACGTATTCTTCCAAATCGGCCTGATTAATGACGAGGAAGCCCTTGCCCTTTCGCACGATATGAACCAAGCCGCTGACGGGAACGGTGAAGCGTTGATCGGGCACGGCGCCGGGCGCCTTCTCATTCGGCTTGACCAGCATCAAGGTCAGCCCTTGTTCGCCGGCCCGCATGGTCAGCCGTTCATGGGCCATGCGAATGCCGTTGACCAAAAATCCTTTCCCATGCGCCGTGATATGCGCGCTCGAGCGGATCGCGCGCCCATGGCGGCTCGAATCGGTCAGCCAGACGGCGCCGTCGGCCTGTACATCTAGCTTCAGCACATCGGCGGACAGGAGCACACGGATCGATTGCGCTCCCTCCACGCTCGACGTTCCGGCCGCAAGCAGCAGCCACGCGGTCACGACGATCACTATGCGATGGACGGTCGGCTTCACCGGCGAAAGATCCATGATAAGAGATAGAATACCAGACTGAGAACGACGCTCAGGACGATACTGGTGCCGAGGGGGAAAAAGATGCTGAAATTGCTGCGTTTTATGAGAATATCGCCGGGGAGCCTGCCCATCCAGCTAAAAAGGTGGCTCACGCCCGGCATCCGATCGGCGAGCAGGAACAGCGCTCCCACCAGAGCGACCGCCACGCCGAGGCCGATGAGAAGCTTGCCGAAGCCTCCCCACTCGGTCATCAACCGTTGACCAGGCATTCGGCGATCTGCACGGCGTTGAGTGCAGCGCCCTTCCGGAGATTGTCTGATACCACCCAGAGGTTCAACCCGTTCGTGACGGACGGGTCTTCCCTGATCCGTCCGATGTACACCTCATCCTTTCCGGTCGCATCCAGCGGCATGGGATAGAGCTTCCGGTTGGGATCATCATACACGATCACGCCAGGCATCGCGGCCAAAGCGGCCCGCGCTTCGTTCACCTTCAGGGGGGCATGCAATTCGACGTTGATTGCCTCGGAATGACAGCGCAGCACCGGTACACGAACTGTCGTGGCCGTGACCCGAAGCGTCGGTGACCCGAGAATTTTTCTGGTTTCATTGGCGATCTTCACCTCTTCCGAACAGTCGCCCTGCTCGTTGAAGGAGCCAATGTGCGGCAAGAGATTGAAGGCGATCTGATAGGGATACACTGCGGCCTTCACATCACGAAATGCCATCAGATCCTTCGTTTGAGTCACTAATTCATCCATGGCGGCCGCGCCGGTTCCCGACACGGATTGAAACGTCGTGACGACCACCCGCTTGATCCCGGCCGTATCTTGCAGTGGCTTGAGCGCCATGACCAAAGGAGTGGTCGTACAGTTCGGGATCGAGACAATCCCACGAGGCATGGCGGAGAGCGCCTGGGCGTTCACTTCGGGGACGACCAACGGGACGTTCGCGTCCATACGGAAGACGCCGCTATCATCGATGACGACGATGCCCGATTTTCCTAAACGCTCGCCATATTCGCGGCTGATCGGGTCCGTCGCCGAAATGAGCGCAATGTCAATGCCGGCAAACGAAGACTCTGGCGTCAATTCCTCGACCGTCCACTCCTTCCCCTGACAGGCCAGGACCCCTCCGGCGGAACGCTTCGAAGCAAACAACCGAAGCCCGGCGATGGGGAATTTGCGCTCATCAAGAATCTCGAGCGTCTCTTTTCCCACGGCCCCGGTCGCGCCGAGGATCGCCATCACATAGGACGACTTTTTCTTCAGCATGGCTGAGCACTCATCACAAACTTCCCGCCCCTAGAAGAGGATTTCGCGCATCCGGTGGTTGAACGTGTCTGCCACCAAGACACGACCATTCGCGTCAACGACGATGCCGAAGGGATAAGATAAACCGGCCTCGAGCGCCGGCCCTCCGTCGCCTCCCCCGCTGGCTTCGCCGGTGCCGGCGATCCGGTCGATCCGGCCGGTCGCTCGCTCCCACCGGCGTACTAAATGATTGTCGGAGTCGGTGATCAGGAGGTTGCCGTCGAGATCAAGGGAAATCCCAGACGGACGAGATAGGCTACCCGACGAGGTCTCTGTTGGGCCTTGATAACGGTAGTCTCCGCCATCACCGGCGACTGTGCTGATCATGCCGGTCGTGGGATCGACGCCACGGATCCTCCCGTTGAACGTGTCAGCAATGTACAACGTGCCATCCGCGCCGACCGCCAGGCCGCTGGGACCGGCAAGGGAGGCTTCGGTCGCGGGCATCCCGTCTCCATTATATCCAGCCAACCCGGTGCCGGCGACGGTGGTGATGATCTCGGTTGCCACATCGATCATTCGGACGCGATTATTGCTCTGATCCGCGATATACACACGGGTTCCGTGCACCGCCAAGGCGGCCGGCTCATTCAGCCCGGCATTGACCGACGGTCCGCCATCGCCGCTGAACCGCGGCTGTCCCACCCCTGCGAGTGTTGATATCAGACCTGTCTTGGCGTCCACGCGACGAACGCGGTGATTCATGGTATCGGCAATATACAAATGCCCATCTTGGTCGACGGCAATTGCCGTCGGAAAATTCAAGAGCGCTTTCAGCGCCGGCCCGCCGTCGCCTGCAAACCGTTTGGCCACGCCGATCCCGTTCACGACATAGCGCACCGTCCCGCTCAGGTCCGCCTGCTGGGCGAAGGCCTTGTCTGCCGTCACGATTCCTTCGCTGAAGGGATCGTCGGCCGAGACGGTGGCCTGCTCTGCACCCCTTCCCTGGACGGACGGCAGCGCGGACCCTCCAGCGACCGTCTGGATAGTGCCGCTCACCCGATCAACCTTGCGTATGACATGGTTTTCGGAATCGACGATAAGCAAATTCCCGTGACCGTCAAGGCACAGGTTTTTCGGTTCATTCAAAGAGGCGGCGAGGGCAGGGCCGCCGTCCCCGGAGAAACCAGGTGTCCCGTTGCCGGCCACGCTTCGGATTGTGCCAAGGCGAGTATCAATGTTCACGGCATCATCCAAGGCTTCGCACAATGGCGTCACCCATCTCGGTGGTTCCAACAACGCGCATGCCTGGACTCTGGATATCCTTGGTCCGGTAGCCGAGATCCAGCGTCTTGACGATCGCCTGTTCGACCAGTTCCGCTTCCTTGTCGAGTTTGAACCCAAAGGACAGCATCATGGCCGCCGATGCGATCGTCGCGATAGGATTGGCGATATTTTTCCCGGCAATGTCAGGCGCGCTTCCATGAATCGGCTCAAAGAGCCCCACTTGCGCGCCGAGGCTGGCGGAAGGCAGCATGCCGATCGAACCGGTCAGCATCGCGGCTTCGTCGCTGAGGATATCCCCGAACATGTTGTTACAGAGCATGACGTCGAACTGGCGGGGATTGCGCACCAGCTGCATCGCGGCGTTGTCCACATACATATGCCCGAGTTCCACGTCGGGGTAGTCTTGGTGCACCCCGGTGACGACGCGGCGCCACAACTCGGAAGATTCCAGCACATTCGCCTTGTCGACCGAGACGATTTTCTTCCGACGCCTGCGAGCGGCTTCAAAGGCGACGACGGCGATCCGGCGAATTTCCTCTGTCGTATACACCTCGGTATTGGTGCCGCGCTCGCTGCCGTTTGGTAATTTCTCGATGCCTTTCGGTTTGCCGAAGTAGATTCCGCCGGTCAACTCGCGAACCACCAGGATGTCGATGCCTTCCACGACTTCTTTTTTCAAGGTCGAGGCTTCGGCCAAATTGGGGTACAGCTTGGCCGGCCGCAAATTTGCGTATAATCCAAGGGCTTCGCGGATGCCCAGCAACGCGCGCTCGGGCCTCAGACTGTAGTCCAGTCCTTCCCACTTAGGCCCCCCGACCGCGCCCAGCAGCACTGCATCGCTTTGCTTGGCCAAGTTCAAAGTGTCTTGAGGCAGCGGCACGCCAACCTTTTCCAGGGCTTGTCCGCCAATGTCGCCTTGCGTAAAGGTAAATGCATGCCCGCATTTTTCAGCGACGGCTTTCAAGACCTTGATCGCCTCCGGCACGATTTCACGGCCGACGCCATCACCTGCCAAGACTGCGATTTTTGCCTTCACGTTCTTCGTCTCCCCTCTAGCACAAGATCATGGTCGCCACGGCCGTCATTCTAAAA
>JAICVE010000035.1 GCA_025935475.1 Nitrospira sp.
CGGCGCCGGCGCCGTCGGAGAATCCACCACACGCGCCGTCGTCAGCGGCTTGGTGCTGATTACCGTCGTGGACGGCATCTTCGCCGTGGTCTTTTATTGTCTCGGGATCTGAAATGGTTCGTCGAGAATTCAACCACGAGGTTCCAATCATCACTGTCCGGCATTTCACGGCGGGATATGACGGCCATGTGCTACTACGAGATCTCTCGTTCGACATTTACCCAGGTGAAGTGTTCGTGATCCTCGGAGGGTCCGGATGCGGCAAGAGCACGCTGCTCAAACACATGATCGGACTCTATCAGCCATTGAAGGGAGCGATCCACATCGAGGGCAAGGACATTGTGACCGCCCAGGGCCAGCAACGCCTGGGTATTCTGGCCAGAATCGGGGTGATGTATCAGCAGGGAGCGTTATTTGGATCAATGACGCTGTTAGAAAATGTCCGGCTGCCTCTGGAGGAATACACGGATCTGCCGGGAGAGGCCATTGATCGGATCGCACTCATGAAACTGCAATTGGTCGGGCTAGGTCCTGCGGCGTATAAACTGCCGGACGAGATCAGCGGAGGCATGAGAAAACGGGCCGCCATCGCTCGGGCCATGGCGCTTGACCCGCCGATCCTCTTTTTGGACGAGCCATCTGCCGGCCTCGATCCCATTACCTCGGCCGAGCTCGATCAGTTGATCATCGGTCTAGCCACACATCTCAACATCACGTTCGTCGTCGTCACCCATGAACTCCCCAGCATCGAGACGATTGCCGACCGGGTGATCATGCTCGACAAACGGACACAAGGCATCATTGCCGAGGGGCGCCCACAGGAACTGCGGGACCATTCCAAGAACCTATGGGTACGGCAGTTTTTCAATCGGCAAGTGGAGGCGGTGGGATAGCGCGGTGAAAGCCGCGTCTCGGCGCGGCTGGGCGGGTGGGTGAGAAAGTCGGAGCACGTCATGAGTCAGCAAGCGAATTACTTCAAGATCGGTCTCTTTGTCGTCGGCGCAACCACTCTCGCCGTGATCGGCATCATCGTCCTAGGGGCAGGCAAATGGTTCGAACGCTCCACAATGGTGGAAACCTATTTCTATGAATCGGTTCAGGGGCTCGAGATCGGCGCGCCCGTCAGGCTCCGCGGTGTTCGCGTCGGTCGGGTCGAGTCCATACGATTGGCCAGAGAGGAGTACGGCGTCTTTTTTGATCCCAAGACCGACTCGTTCCCCTACCGAGGACTGGTCCTCGTGCGGATGTCGGTCCGTCCCAGCGTCGCGGCGCATCTCAGAGAAGAAGACGAAACCGAGCTCATGAAGAAGGCCGTCGATGCCGGGTTTCGATTCCGCCTGGCCTCGCAGGGGATCACCGGAGTGCTCTATATCGAGTCGGAGTTTCTTGACCCCGAACGATACCCGCCGATCCGAATCGTCTGGACGCCGCAAACTCCTTATATTCCCTCGGCGCCGAGCACAATTACGGAGCTGGGTGCAGATTTACGGTCGATCACCAGAAAATTGGAGCAGGTGGATATCGACACGATTGCCAAAAATCTGGATACCATGATCACCTCCGTGACCCGTCTGGTCAACGATGTTCAGGGCGAGCAGCTCGGCATGGAAATCAAACGGGTCGTGGGGGAACTGCGCGGCTCCGTTGAGGACGCGAGGCGGGTGTTGGGCAGTCCGGATCTCAGTAAGGCGCTGAAAGATTCTTCGGCCGCGATGGCGGATTTCCGCCGCACGGCGTCGGATCTGAGTTACACGGCGAAGGACGTTCGTCACGCGATGACGCAACTGCCCGAAATCACCGCACGCCTGAACACAAGCTTGCGCCGTATCGATGCCTTGCTGGCCGCAAAGGGTGAAACCATCGAGGACGTGCTGGAGAATCTGCGCTCGGTCTCAGAGGAATTAAACTATCTCACCCAGACCGTCGAGCACTATCCTTCGCAGGTGCTGTTCGGCGAGCCGCCTTCGCATTCGCAAGCGGTGAAGCGATGATGGCACCGTCTAGGAAGGCAGCAGGCACGTGCCTAGCCGTCATTATGATGTGTCCCACCGGCTGTCTCGACCTCAAAAAGAGCTATCCGGAAAAGCGCTCGTTTGTCCTCGACGTGGGCGCACCGCCGCAGGAAACCTCGGCCAACGGCGCGATCGTATTGAAAATCAACAAGCTCCGTGTCTCACCGCTTTTTGCGGGGCGCGCCATGGTGTATCGCGTCGCCGATCTTCAGTACGAGAGCGACTTTTACGATGAGTGGTTCGTCGCTCCCGGGGCGTTGGTGACGCAGCAGGTTCATCAGTGGCTCTCCCGATCGGCAGGCTTTGAAACGGTCGTCGTGGGCACGAACCACGTAGAGCCGACGCATCTTTTGGAAGGCACGGTCACCGAGTTCTATGGAGATTTTCGCGCAGCTCCACGGGCGGTGCTCAGTCTCGAGCTGCATCTGCTCGACGCGATCCATGAACGCCAGTTCTTCCGGCGCACGTACCATCAGGATGTGCCGCTCAGCGATCGGTCGTCCGATGCGCTGGCTCGTGGCCTCACCGAGGCGTTACGGGCCGTCCTCCTCGACGTGGCCAAGGATATTGCGGCAGTCGAACTCGTTCGAACACCGAGATCATCCCGTCCATGACGCGGTGGTCTATTAGTATGGAGGCCTCTGTGATAGCGTTGGATGACCCTCTGTCTAGCATGCAGACGCCGAGCAGCCAACGGCGACGGGCCTACAGCATTTCATCGATCGTGATGGCGCTCATCCTCACTGCCTGTCACACGCTTCCCGCCAAATATGTCGAGCAGGCCGAACGGGGTGTGACCCTCACATCGCTGACGGGTTCCCCCCAGCTGTATCGCGATAAGGTGGTGATCCTCGGCGGAGTCCTCGTGAAGGAACGGGAAGAAGGCGGTCAGGTGTGGCTGCACCTGAAAAATCGACCGCTCGATCCCAAGTATCATCCTCATCGTCCTGTTTCCCTCGATGGGCCCGAAGCGGGACACTTCTGGGTGACCGTCGCAAACCGCCAGCAACTCCCACCCCGGTATCGACAGTGGGCCCGCATGACGGTCGTCGGACGCGTCATCGGCATGACGAATCAGGAACCGATCTTATTGTTGATGTATGCGCGGGGGTGGGACTACTCAGGTAGTAACGAAGACACCTGGGAAGCATCGATCGACCCTGCCTACGTGCCGTCGATCCCCGAAGGGCTTCACGGGGAATTTCAAACACAGTAAGCCCTCCAGTCTCGAGTGTCTCCTCGGCGCCGCCTAGGAGGCGGCCTGTCCTCATCCTCAATAGTTCCAATGGGTTCACCTGTCTGTAACCTTTTTCGACTCCGCCGCGACTAGGGAGGAGAAGAGAAGGCAGGTCGTGCAAACCATGCTACAGGAGGCCCCCATGCACACACGTCTCGCACTTGGTTTTGCGATTGCCCTCGGCAGTGCGTTGCTCGCCATGCCAACGGCCTGGGCCGACGGCGGGTTCCGCTGCGGCCAGGGACATGCGATGGCCCATCACGGGCACGGACAGACTGGAGTAGCCGGCCACGTGCTCCGGCGGCTTTTGTCCCATGAAGAGGAGATCGGCCTCAGCGATGAGCAGGCCGCCAAACTGCGGTCCGTGGCGCTCGATGCTGACCGTTCCGCCATTCGGGCCTCGGCTGACCGAATGGTCAGCGAACGGGAACTTCGTGCGATGATGTGGGACGCCAAGGCCGAGATGCCTGCCATCGAGGCGAAGGTGAAGGAAGCGGAATCGCTCGAGGCGGCTGTCCGGATCATCGGCATTCGTGCCCATCGCCAGATGATCGCCGTACTGACGCCGGAGCAGCAGACGAAGCTCAAGACACTGCGGCACGCGTCTCGGCATCATGAGCGGACGCCCGCTCAGCCGGAGCGCTCGCAACAAAGCGGTCTGCAGGAATCGGCGACGTCGGCCAGCTGAACCCGATTCACATTCGCTCGGTCCTTCCACGGTGGTATCATGAGCCACGCTGCGGTGCTGACGGTCAGAGGGATCATTCGGGGAATTCATCTGTCGATGGCCGATGACTCGTTTCTTGTCGGAAGGTCTTCGCGCGAGGAGAGCGATCTTGTCCGTCGGATCAGACAGGGCGAGACCGAGCGGTTTGCCGAGCTCATTGACCGGTATCAACGTCACGTCGGCCGCATCGTCGGCCGGCGTGTGCCGGCTGATCGGGTACGGGAACTCATCCATGAAGTCTTCGTCAAAGCGTACGTCAATCTGGCGCAGTTTTCGGACTCGGTGCCCTTTGAACATTGGCTGGCTGGCATCGCCGTGCGCACCTGCTACGATTTTTGGAGAGCGCGCGCTCGTGAGGACGTACCTGTCAGCGCCTTGAGCAAGGATCATCAACGCTGGATCGAGCAGACGCTGTCCTCACAGTCCGATCGCCAGTTCCGCGATCAGACAGCCAAACAGGAGGCGGCAGATGTACTGGAATGGGCGCTGCGGCAATTGTCTCCAGAAAATCGCGCCGTTCTGACATTGGTCCACCTCGACGGCTATTCGGTACGAGAAGCGGCGCAATTGTTGGGGTGGACTCTCGTCAATGTGAAGGTTCGCGCGTATCGGGCGCGGCAGGCCATGCGTGCATTATTACGACACACACTTACGGAGAGTGCTCATGACGGACCATGACGAAAAAAGCGTGAACGCGCTCGAGCGTGCATTGATCGACGGCTATCATTCGCAATCCCGTGTCTCGCATACGGTCGACGTCACGCACGACGTCATGCGGACTATCCGGAGATCAGCAACGGAGGGCAGCCGGTGGACACCGGCCGCCGTCTTGGATCAGCTTGTCTGGCGTACCGCGACCATCACAGCGGCTGTTGTGCTGACGGCCGCTGTACTGACAGTCGGCCTCTGGCGGCCGCCAACCGGGGAAAGTCCCACCTTGGTCGCCGAGGAGCTGGAGGCCGTTCCCTTCTTTGGGGAGTAGCGGATTGGAGGAACCATGACATCTCGACTGAAATTGTGGGGCGGTCTCATTGTCCTCTTTTTCGCCGGAGCGCTCGGCGGCGTCGTTGCGGACTCGATGTTCCTGCATGCTAACGCAACCGGTGCTCGTGGCGAGCATGGCCCGGCTGCCCATCACGATCGGATGATGAAACGGCTCACGGAAGGCCTGTCGTTGACGACCCAGCAGCAGGCTGAGATCGAGCCTATTGTCTCGCGCGCGCATGTGGCCTTGTTGGAGTTACGGTTCGCGCACCAGGCCGAAGTTGAGCAGATTCTGACCAGAGGCATGGCCGATCTCAAAACCAAGCTTTCGCCGGCGCAACAGCCCGAGCTGGACCGGATGTATCAAGGACTGGAACGGCGATGGCAGGGCTCGCGCGACTATTTGGAAGCACAAAAACGCAAACTGGGGTCGCCATGATGCGCCGGCCAGCCCATAAAGGACAGCATGCCTGACTCCACTCATTTTGCAACTTCTGTCAAGCGAGGTCTCCTCGGACTGGCGGCCGCATGCCTCCTGGCCCTGGCAGGATACGCCCTCTTGGCCAAGTCAGGTGAAGAGGCTTCGCGGGCCGGGCAGACGCCGGTCGGCGCACGCGCGATGCCGGTGCTCGCAGCTGCGGCGCGCATCGGCGACATCGGGGTATATCTCAACGGCCTGGGCTCCGTGGTCCCGTTGAATACGGTCAATGTGAAAAGCCGGGTCGACGGACAACTGATGAAGGTGCTCTTCCAGGAGGGACAGATCGTCCAAAGCGGCGAGCTGCTGGCCCAGATAGATCCCCGCCCGTTCGAAGTGCAGTTGATTCAAGCGGAAGGGCAAATGGCGCGCGACCAAGCGCAATTGAAAAATGCCAAGCTGGACTATGAACGTTATAAAGGACTGTACCAGCAAGGTTTCGTTCCGAAGCAGCAGTTAGATACGCAAGATGCCATAGTCCGTCAATCGGAAGGGATCGTGAAAACCGATCAAGGGCAGATCGACAATGTGAAGCTGCAATTGGTCTACAGCCGGATCACAGCACCGATCAGCGGCCGTGTCGGCCTGCGGCTGGTGGACCAGGGCAACATGGTCCGTGCCAACGACACCAACGGACTGTTGGTCATTACCCAACTGACGCCCATTACCGTCGTCTTTACAATTCCCGAGGACAATCTGCCGGCAGTGCTGGAACGGCTAAATGCCGGCCAGCAGTTGACCGTAGACGCCTTTGACCGCGAGCAGAAACACAAACTCGCGACCGGGACGCTGTTGACTGTCGACAACCAGATCGATCCCAACACGGGCACCGTACGGCTTAAGGCTGTCTTCCCCAACGAGGACGGTGCCCTGTTTCCCAATCAGTTCGTCAATGCGCGGCTGTTGTTGGAGGTGAAGCACGCGGTGACCCTTGTCCCGTCCGCTGCCGTCCAACGGGGGGCCAAAGGCACCTTCGTGTACGTGGTAAAGGAGGACAAGACGGTCGCCGTCCGGCCTGTGACCCTCGGCGTATCACACGGCGAGGACGCCTCCGTTACCTCCGGTCTCGCGCCAGATGAACTCGTCGTCGTGGATGGGACGGAGAAATTGCGTGAGGGCAGCAAAGTCGAAGTACGGAACCGAAATGAGAAGTCCGCCCAAGGCGAGGCACCGTCTGCCGCCGCCTCAGCGTCTAGAGGAAGCGCCCCGTGAATCCGTCGCGCCTGTTCATCATGCGACCGGTGGCAACCGCGCTGACCATGATCGCCATCCTGATGGTCGGCGTGATTGCGTACCGCCAGTTGCCGGTTTCCGCGCTGCCTCAGATCGATTACCCGACCATTCAAGTGCTCACCTTCTATCCCGGCGCCAGTCCCGACGTGATGGCGTCGTCCGTCACGGCGCCGCTCGAACGGCAATTCGGACAGATGCCGGGGCTCAATCAGATGACGTCGACAAGTTCCAGCGGCAGTTCCATGGTCACGCTGCAGTTTTCGCTGGACCTGAGCCTGGACATTGCCGAACAACAAGTACAGGCGGCGATCAACGCGGCATCAACGTTTCTCCCGCGCGACATCCCGAGTCCACCGATCTACAGCAAGGTCAATCCGGCCGACGCACCCATTTTGACGTTGGCCCTGACTTCTCCCACGTTGCCGCTGTCCCAGATCGAAGATCTGGCCGAGACGCGATTCGCGCAGAAGATCTCGCAACTGTCGGGCGTCGGCTTGGTCAGCCTCGGCGGCGGACAACGTCCGGCCGTACGCATTCGCGCCAACCCGCGGGCGCTGTCGGCCTACGGACTGACGCTCGAGGATTTGCGGACAGCCGTGGCTGCAGCCAACGTCAACCAGGCCAAAGGCGCCTTCGACGGCCCCCGGCGGTCGTCCATTATCAATGCCACCGATCAATTGCTGTCGAGCCGCGATTATGAGCCGCTCATCATCGCCTATCGTAATGGAGGCCCGGTGCACGTCTCCGACGTGGCGGAGGTCGCCGATGACGTCGAGAACGTGAGACAGGCGGCCTGGATGAACGAGACCCAGGCCGTGCTGGTGAATATCCAGCGCCAGCCCGGCGCGAATGTCATTGAAGTCGCCGACCGCATCAAGAAGCTCCTGCCTCAACTGCAGAGCACCCTCCCCACCTCCGTACAGGTGACCGTCTTGACCGACAGGACGACTTCGATCCGCGCCTCGGTCCGCGATGTCCAATTTGAGCTCATGCTCGCAGTGGTGCTGGTCGTCATGGTCATTTTTTTATTCCTCCGCACGCTGTCGGCCACTGTCATTCCCGCCGCGGCCGTTCCCCTGTCGCTCATCGGCACCTTCGCCGCAATGTACTTGATGGGATTCAGCCTGAACAATCTGACGCTGATGGCGCTCACGATCTCCACCGGATTCGTCGTCGACGATGCGATCGTCATGATCGAGAACATTTCCCGGTACATCGAGCGCGGCGATTCGCCGCTGCAAGCCGCGCTCAAGGGATCACAACAGATCGCGTTCACCATTCTTTCGCTGTCTATCTCGCTCATTGCCGTGCTGATCCCGCTCCTATTCATGGGTGACGTCGTCGGCCGGCTCTTCCGTGAATTCGCCGTGACCCTGAGCATGACGATCGTGATTTCGGCCGTCGTCTCACTGACCTTGACGCCGATGATGTGCGCCCGCCTGCTCCGCTACCGGCATGACACGGAGCAGAACGCATTTTATCGATGGTCTCAAACCGTCTTTGATCGGACGATCGCCGCCTATGGGCGGACCCTCCGCTGGGTGCTCAATCACCAGCCGGCGACGTTGACTGTGGCGGTGCTCACCCTGCTGATCACAATTGTGATGTATGTTGCCATCCCGAAGGGATTCTTCCCGGTGCAGGACACCGGCGTGCTCCTCGGCATTTCGGAGGCGCCTCAATCTATCTCCTTCGTCGCCATGGTCGAGCGCCAACAGGCGCTGACTGCGGCCATCCTCGTGGATCCGGCCGTCGCGAGCCTGTCGTCCTTTATCGGAGTGGACGGCATCAACACGACCCTTAACAGCGGACGGGTCCAGATCAATCTCAAGCCGTTTGGCAAACGCCGGGAGAGCGCGCAGGACGTGATTTTGAGGCTGCAACAGGCAACGACCGCCGTCGACGGCATCACGTTGTATCTTCAGCCGATGCAGGACCTGACGGTCGAAGACCGCGTCAGCCGCACGCAGTATCAATACACGCTGGAAGACGCCGACCCGAAGGAATTGAGCCGGTGGGGTCCCGCGTTGGTCGAAGAATTACAGAAGTTGCCGGGATTGCGCGATGTCAGCAGCGATCAGCAGGACCAGGGCCTGGCTTCGCTGCTCGTGATCGACCGGAGCACGGCCTCTCGTCTTGGCATTACGCCGCAACTGATCGTCGATACCCTGTACGACGCCTTCGGACAACGACAAGTGTCCACGATGTTTACCCAGTTGAACCAGTACCGGGTCGTGCTGGAGGTCATGCCGGAATTTCAGAGCGGCCCCCACGCGCTCCAGTTCCTGGACATCCGCTCGTTGACCGGAGGCCAGGTGCCCTTGAACGTGTTTACCCAATTTTCCGAGACCACCACGCCATTGGTCATCAGCCGCCAAGGACAGTTCCCTTCGGTGACCCTGTCATTCAATCTTGCCCCAGGCTATTCGCTCGGTGACGCCGTCGATGCGATCGAACAAGCCGCGGAACGCATCGGCCTGCCTCCTAGTGTCCACGGGAGCTTCCAGGGCACCGCGCAGGCGTTTCAGGCGTCGTTAGGAAATGAAACGTGGCTGATTCTCGCAGCGCTGGTAACAGTGTACATCGTGCTCGGCATCCTCTACGAAAGCTATATCCATCCGCTCACCATTCTCTCCACGCTTCCCTCCGCGGGCGTCGGAGCGCTGGTGGCATTAATGCTGTTCAACATTGAATTCAGCGTGATTGCGCTGATCGGCATCATTCTGCTGATCGGCATCGTGAAAAAAAATGCGATCATGATGATCGACTTCGCGCTCGATGCAGAGCGCAAAGACGGCAAACTACCGACCGAAGCGATCTACGAGGCTTCTCTCTTACGGTTCCGTCCCATCATGATGACGACCATGGCCGCCTTGCTCGGGGCGCTACCCTTGGCGATCGGGTCGGGCGTCGGCTCGGAGTTGCGGCATCCACTCGGCATCGCCATCATCGGCGGCCTTATCCTTAGTCAGGTGTTGACGCTCTATACCACGCCGGTCGTCTATCTGGCATTTGACCGGTTGGCCCGCCGCGTCAACGCCCGCCGCGCGTCGGAGCCGCAGGCGCCGCTTTTGACCCCCGGCTCAGCATGAATATTACCGCGACCTTTATTCATCGTCCTGTCGCAACAACCCTCCTAACGATCGGCGTCACGCTCGTGGGCATCGTCGCGTTCCGTTTTCTTCCCGTCGCCGCGCTCCCTCAGGTGGAGTTTCCAACCATCAACGTTGGCGCCAACCTTCCGGGAGCCAGCCCGGAAACCATGGCAACATCGGTGGCGGCTCCCCTCGAGCGTCAATAGACACGAATCGCAGGCGTCACCGAGATGACCTCAGGGAGCCAACTTGGCTCAACAACGATCACGCTTCAATTTGACCTGAGCCGCGACATCAACGGCGCCGCACGGGATGTTCAGGCCGCCATCGCGGCCGCAAGAGTCGATCGCCCTGCAGCCCTGCCGGGCACCCCTAAATATTGGAAGGTCAATCCGGCCGATGCCCCCATTTTAATTCTGTCGCTGACCTCGGACATCGTGAGCCGAGGACAAATGTACGACGTGGCCACGAGTATCCTCCAACAGAAACTGGCGCAAATCGACGGGGTGGGGCTCGTGCACGTGGGCGGCGGCTCACTCCCTGCCGTGCGCGTCGACCTCAACCCAACGGCCTTGAACAAGTACGGCATCGGATTGGGCGAAGTGCGGCAGGTCCTGAGTCGAACGAATGTGAACCGCCCCAAAGGGCAGCTCAGCGACGCGACCCGCACTTGGGAAATCAGAGTCAACGATCAATTGCAACAAGCAGAGGATTATCTGCCGTTGATCGTAAGTTATCGCGAGGGCCGGGCGGTAAGGCTTTCGGACATTGCGACTGTCGAGCATTCAGTCGAAGACGTCCGTACAACAGGTCTCGCGAACGGGATCCCCGCAGTTCTGATCGTCATCTACCGCCAACCGGGGGCCAACATCATTGAAACGGCCGATCGCATCCGGGCTTTACTGCCTCAATTGGAAGCCTCGATCGCGGGCAGCATGAGTCTCGCCGTGGTAGTGGACCGCACACCGGTGATTCGGGCGTCTCTCCATGATGTCGAACGAACACTCGCAATCTCTGTGCTTCTCGTGATCCTTGTCGTGTTCTTTTTCATTCGAGACGTGCGCGCGACGTTGATCCCCTCGGTCGTCATACCGGTGTCTTTGATCAGCACGTTCGCCGTCATGTACCTCATCGGCTACAGTCTCGATAATCTGTCGCTCATGGCATTGACCATCGCCACGGGATTCGTAGTCGACGACGCGATCGTCGTCCTGGAAAATATCAGCCGGTATCGTGAACAGGGTATGGCCCCGCTCGAAGCCGCCGTGCGGGGTGCGCGAGAAATCACCTTCACTGTTCTCTCGATGACGCTCTCGCTGGTGGCCGTCTTCGTGCCGATACTGGTCATGGGCGGCATGATGGGCCGGTTGTTTCGAGAGTTTGCCGTGACGCTGTCGGTGGCAATTGCGATGTCGCTGGTCGTCTCACTCACCACGACGCCCATGATGTGTGCCTGGGTGTTGAAATTTCGAGCGGATCGCACCCATGGACGGTGCTATCGTTTCAGTGAGTGGATGTTTAACGGCATGCGAAACGGCTATGCACGCAGCTTGGGGTGGGTTCTCCGTCATCCCGGGAGCATGCTGGCTTTGACCCTCGGGATGATGGTGCTGAGCGTGTATCTCTATACCATTATTCCCAAGGGCTTTTTCCCTCAACAGGACACCGGCCGCATTTCCGGGTCTATTCAAGCTGCGGAGGACATATCCTTTGCCGTCATACGCCAGAAATTGACAGAAGTGCTGAACATCATCAGCAACGACCCAGCCGTCGAGACGGTGACGGGATTCAGTGGACCAGGCAGCACGAACTCCGCCCGGATGTTCATCGGTCTCAAGCCGCTCCATGAACGGCGGCTGAGCGTGGACCAGGTTATTGCACGGCTGCGTCCGAAGCTGGCACAAGTTCCGGGAGCGCCGACCGTGCTGCAAGCGATCCAGGATTTGCGTATCGGCGGCCGCGCAAGCAGCGCTCAGTACCAGTATACGCTGCAAAGCGTGGACCTTGCCGAATTGAATGCCTGGGCCCCCAAAGTGGAACGTCATTTGCGCACGCTGCCGGAAATTACGGATGTGAACAGCGACCAGCAGGACAAAGGACAGCAGTCGCTGGTGATCTTCGACCGGCTCACGGCCTCGCGGCTCGGGGTCAGTCCTCAACTTATCGACGACATGCTGTACGATGCCTTCGGACAGCGCCAGGTGGCCATCCTGTATACGCCGCTCAATCAATACCATGTCGTGATGGAGGTCGCCCCCCAGTACTGGCAAGATCCTGCCACGCTGCATGACATTTACGTGCGCTCGCGAACCGGATCGCAGGTCCCGCTGAGCGCGGTGGCGCGGTTCGAACCGACAAATACGATTTTGTCCGTCAATCATCAGGGTCAATTCCCGGGAGTCACGCTATCTTTTGCGATTGCCCCTGGATTGTCCCTTGGGGATGCCGTCGCCGCGATCGAGAGAGCAATGAACGAGATCGGGCTCCCGGACGGTGTGCGGGGCAGCTTTCAAGGAGCGGCGAGGGCCTTTCAGGCCTCGCTTGGCAACCAGCCCCTCCTTATTCTCGCAGCGCTGGTGACGGTCTATATCGTGCTGGGCATCCTCTACGAGAGCTATGTCCACCCATTGACGATTCTGTCCACGTTGCCGTCCGCCGGGGTGGGCGCATTACTGGCACTCCTGCTGTTCAAGACCGAATTGAGCATGATCGCCTTGATCGGCATTATCCTCTTGATTGGGATCGTGAAGAAGAACGCCATTATGATGATCGATTTTGCGTTAGACGCCGAGCGGAAGGACGGCAAGCAGCCGGACCAGGCGATCTTCGAGGCTTGCCTGCTCCGGTTCAGACCCATCATGATGACGACCATGGCCGCGCTGTTTGGAGCCCTGCCGCTGGCACTGGGCACCGGGGTCGGGTCCGAGCTACGCCGGCCGCTTGGCATTGCCATCGTGGGCGGTCTCCTGGTCAGCCAGTTGCTGACGCTCTACACAACGCCCGTAGTGTATCTGTATCTCGACCGCATGCGCCTCCGTTTCCTGCGGCGGCAGCCTCACCGGGTCGAAGCCAAACCGGTCCCTCAATAGTGCAAGCGGGTCTCCTCTTCTCACTTGTTGCCATTCGCTATTGACAGCCGGCCCTTCTCTCCGTAGGCTTCCCGACACTACGCGCATGACCTCACACTGTCAGATGATCCAACGCATCTCCGCGGCTCTTGTAGCCGTGACGGTGCTGACCGGCTGTCCGCGCGTGTTGTATTTGGATTATCAACCTTCGGCGCCGCTCAAAGGCAGTGGGCCCGTTCGCGTGGGTGTCTTCACGTATGCCGGGCATCCGACCGGCCTCATGCGGCAAAAGGAAGTCGAATCGGGCCAGAAGGACCCCGAAGTCCTGTTTCTCTCCCAGGACATCGGCGAGTTTTTCGCCGCTGCGCTCAAAAAGGAGTTGGTCCTCGCGGGATACGAACCCCAGGCGGACTCCAC